>NZ_JH976064.1:993162-1047981 GCF_000305755.2 Vibrio sp. HENC-03
TTTAAAGAACTTTTCTAACTAACTTACCGCTTCAGCGCCTCGTCGTTAGGGGTGCGTATCTTACGCTTCCCAATTTGAGAGTCAAGCATTTTTTCAAATTCTTTTTTCTCTCTTCCCGACTCGCTGTGTGACTTTCGTCTCACTCCGTGTCGGTGGATGCGCAGTATAGGGAATCCAGAAATGAGCGCAACCCTTTTTTTGAAAAAAACATTCCAAGCGGTCACTTATCCATCAAATGCGTAATATCTGCATATTTCTTCGTCACATTTGAGACATATCACAGCAATTGGTTGGAAAAACACCAACCATATACGTAAGATTCATGTGTCTATTTTGTTAATAGGCAGCCAATCTCTTTATCATCTATATGTAGTAATCAAAATGACGTCTAAAAAAAATCTGATCTTGTGTGCTGGGTTGGCGGTCATTGGGGGAATCATCTTCTCTCAGTTACCTGTGCCACCTGCCTTGAGCTTTGTTATCGGTGTTGTCGCTACTGCTTTTCTTTTTTCACTTTCTAGCAAAACACCTGTTCTTCAATCTTCGGATTCCGATCCTTCAACTAAAACGCTGTATGTCGGCAACCTTCCTTATAAGGCAAATGAGAGTCACGTTCGTGATTTGTTTGCTGAGTATGGTCAGGTTTATGCAGTACGCTTAATGAAAGATAAGCGCACTGGTAAAAGAAGAGGGTTCGGTTTTGTAGTGATGGCTGCGGCAGATGCAAAACCTGCTATCGCTAAACTCAATGAGAAGGAATATATGGATCGTACGCTTAAAGTACGTATCGCTAACGACCCTAAACACCCGGATGGCGGTAAACCTGAACAGGATTAAATCCTAAGTTCGCCAAACAGGTATTCAGTGCATCTTCTTGCCAAGGAGGTGCACTGGCATAAATCTTCTTGCTCCCCTCCTCTTTACTCTCTTCCTTCATATCACTTGTTAGTAATGCCTTTACTCGACGAGCAATGGCCTCACCAGAATCAACTAACGTAACCTCTCCACCTAACGCTTGATGGATTTCGTCTTTTATTAGAGGAAAGTGAGTACAACCTAGCACTGCAACGTCCACTTTATTACGCAGTGGGAGAAGAATGCTTTCCAGCTCTGGAAGAGAGATGCTTTCACCACGTAGCTTTTCTTCTGCCATATCCACTAATCGAGTAGAGCCTAATAACTCGACTGGTTTACCTTGGGCAAAGTCGCGGATAAGTTCATGGGTATATTGACGAGTTACGGTCGCAGGCGTAGCAATGAGTCCTACACCTTGAGAAGCGAGTAACGAGGCAGGCTTAATCGCAGGCACCACACCGACAACTGGAATAGATAGATTCGCACGCAGTGATGGCAGCACTATGGTACTTGCTGTATTGCAGGCGATGACGACGATGTCAGCTTGATGCTCTTCGACCAACGCTGCCACCAGCTTATTAACGCGAGTAATCAACACATCTTGATCGAGTTCGCCATACGGATAGGCTTCGTTATCGAACAGATACAAGTAATCCATGTGTGGTAGAAGTCGGTGGATTTCTTGGAAGACCGATAGCCCTCCGACACCGGAATCAAACACTAGGACTTTTTTCTTACTTGATGTTCGCACGAGTCTTACCTGCAAATTAGAGACTCGGCGATCATACTGGTTAGATTTGTTTTGGCAATGCTTTGGCTTGGTATCTTTGATGGCTGAATCGCTCCCCTATTTCCACTTCAAGCTTAGTCAATTCTATATGTCCTTGAAATGATGGGGTTGATGTCACCAATGTATGGAATTCACCATCTTCTCCGCAGGGATCAATATGACCGGGCAATGACTCAATCAGCGCTTTGTCATACCAACGTCCACACCACTCGGGCGGCAACACCTCCCCATCTGTGGTAATTAACATGGTTTGAATACCACGCTCGACAATTTCAAATGCCAATGCCTTGCTCTCTTCCCCCAGTAATGGGAATACGCACTCCCAACCGGCAGGTTCAATATAGCTGCGACGATAGTCTGCAATGCCATTACAGAACATATCGCCAAACGCGACCGCTTCTACATTCAGTCCGCTGCTTTGTAATGCATTAACGATAGTTGATTGATAAATGTCGTTACTCGGGAACACTTCAGGCAGTTCGATAGTTATGAGCGGAAGGCCAAGTAAGTCTGCCTGCATTTGCACGACCTCAAGCGGGGTTGCTTGGAAAGGCACTTCTTCATCTACATAGGTGGTGTACAAACCAACTACCTGATAGTGCGGATTTTCGTTTAGTCGCTCTAACGCTAACGTGGAGTCTTTTCCACTCGACCAACTGATCACGACATGTTTCGGTTCTGTCATCTTTTTTCCTTGTTACCTATTTCCACCCGGACCTGACTCACAATAAGAAAGACCGCCGATGTGGCGGTCTTGTTGGTATTAATTAGAAGCGGTAATCCGCAGAGACAAAGTACTGACGCCCTGGTGTCGCGTAGCCCACGTACATCTCGTAATCTTTATCAAAAGCGTTGCTTAGCTTCGCGTTGATATCCCAGTTTTGGTTTACTGCGTAAGAAGCCGTAAAGTTCCATAGGCTATAGCTAGGCAGTCTTGTGTTGCCATTAAAGCGTTCACCTTGGTAAAGGTACTGCGAGCCCAACGTCCATTGGTCAAACGTCGCGTAAGCGTTCCACTTAGCACCGCGCTTAGAGCGGTATGCTAGCTGGGTATCTTCTGCACCAGACTTATCGACAGGATCTTTATAATCTAGGTAGAACTCATGAGATACGATATCTGTATCGAGTTTCACTTCTAGTTCGACACCCTTGATCTCGGCTTCACCCACGTTTTGCATACCAAAGCCTTCCCAAATCAACATGTTTTCAATTTGGTTGTAGTAACCCGTCACCGTCCAATCAACAATTGATACGCCTCCAGAGACAGAAATCTCCGTGTTTTCTGACTCTTCCGGTTTTAGGTTTGGCATTTCGTAACCCGGGTAGTACAAGTCAACAAAACTCGGCGCGCGGAAGGCGGTACCATGGCTAAGCGTTAACTCGTAACCTTCGTAAAACGTCCACCCCGCAGCAGTTTGCCACGTGGTGTTGTTACCAAACTGGTTGTTGTCGTCATTACGTACGCTTGCTTCTAATGTCCATACGTCATAAGCGTATTGAGCAATAGCGCTAACAGCGAAGTTGGTTCTTGGGTTCTTTTCTGGATCGTAACTCTGAGAAGGTCCCCAATCACTTGGTGCAATGTAGCCCTTCGCGAGCTTCTCTGTACGGTAATCCAAACCACCACCAACACTGAGTTCCTCGGTAACACTGTACGAGTTCAACCAAATCGCATTGAACTGCTCAATAGCAATATGATCCCCCGCAGTTTTACTTTGACCTGATTTGTGGTCGTAGTTGTCTTGTTGACCATAAGCCAACTTCAATTCAGATGAGTAAACGTCTTTGTTGTATTCCAACGACAAGTCGGCGCCGACATACTCTACTTCACCCGTTTTCTTCTCGTGCTTATCAACCGTGCCCCAAGCTGGGTTGCCATAGCTACTATTGTCGTAGTCATATTCATTGTTGTAAGCGCTCAACCCAACGTAACCAGATAAGTTATCAGAGAAGTTTTGTTGGTAGCCTAGTTTAAGGTTGAGCGTTTCAAAGCCATGCTCATCACCATCGTTCACACCTGGCAGAGGTTTAACATTAAAACCATCTGTTTTCTCGTAACCGAGCACGCCCTTAAAGTGTTTACCGTCACCTACGGGCTTAGAGACAACAAACGTGCCTTTCTTGTGATTATCCGATCCATAGCCGACCGATACACGGCTCGCGTCATTATCAATGTCTGCACGAGTAATAATGTTGATTACGCCAGAGATCGCTTCTGAACCATAGATAGAGGCACGTGCACCACGAATGTAGTCGATACGTTCGATAGAGTTGATTGGAAATTGATTAAAGTCGATACCCCCCATGATTGCACGAGGCATACGAACCCCATCAACCAAAACGAGTACTTGAGACGAGCTACCACCTCGAACGTAGATGGATGCAGATTGACCACGCCCACCGTACTGAGCAACTTCAACACTCGGCAGTGTACGGAACACATCAAACAAGCTATCAGCTTGAAGGCGTTTGATATCTTCTTTGGTTACCGTAACGGTTTGTGCGAGAACCGCACCATCAACTTGTTTGAATCGGTTTGCAGTAACGACAACCGTTTCGTCTGCCGAGGCTTCTTGGGCCTGTAAATAAAAGGTAGGTGAAAGCAGCGATGCACACGTGATCGCAAGAAATGTTTTTCTCATTGTATTGTCCTAAGTCGCGTAATTCCTACTGAGCCCTACTCGTATTGAGCAGTCCAGTGCTGTGGCTCAGTTGCTGGCAGGTATTCGGACTTAAGAGCGAGGTTACACCATCCTACTTGCTCGACTTCCCACATAAACTAATGCAGTGTCTTGATGAGCGTTCGTTCTCTTTTACCGCTGCGCGTCAGTTCTGGATTTCCACCAGATTCCCATTTCAGCCATCTAGATTGCTAGATAGCACCAGCTTGGGGCAAATACTATTAAGCTATTGATTATTTGTCCAGCCAATATTAGCCCTAACAATTGTAACGTTTTGGTTCATTTCGACCTCAACTGACACAGAACACACTATCTTTAAATCAATTGGGGCACAAAACTGGACATCCTATTGAGATTGAATAAAATCTGCGCTCTTAAATTGAATGCACCATAAAAGGTAAGATCATGGCTACTCTTGATGTAAATCCACAACGCTACCAAGAACAACTGGCTGAAAAAGTCGAACGTCTCACTGATATGTTCGCGCCATACAACGTGCCAGAGCTGGAAGTGTTTGAATCACCAGAGCAGCACTACCGTATGCGTGCTGAGTTCCGTGTTTGGCATGAGGGTGAAGACCTTTACTACATCATGTTCAACCAAGAAACTCGTGAGAAATACCGCGTTGACCAATTCCCAGCAGCAAGCCGTCTGATCAACGACCTGATGCCACTATTGGTTGAAGCGATGAAAGACAACGAATCGCTACGTCGTAAACTGTTCCAAGTGGATTTCCTATCGACGTTAAGCGGTGAGATTCTGGTTTCACTGCTTTACCATCGCCAACTTGATGAAGAGTGGATTGAAAACGCGAAAGCCCTGAAGCAGCGTTTGAATGATGAAGGCTTCAACCTAAACATCATTGGTCGTGCTCGTAAAATGAAGATTGTCCTAGACCGCGACTACGTGATCGAGAAGCTAGACGTGAATGGCCAAAGCTACATCTACCAACAAGTTGAAAACAGCTTCACTCAACCGAACGGTAAAGTGGCAGAGAAAATGTTGGAATGGGCAGTCGACTGCACTCAAGAAAGCACTGGCGACCTACTAGAACTTTACTGTGGTAACGGTAACTTCTCTCTGGCGCTGGCACAAAACTTCGATCGCGTTCTCGCAACAGAGCTAGCGAAGCCATCTGTGGTTTCTGCGCAATACAACATTGCAGCAAACGAGATTGATAACGTGCAAATCCTACGTCTATCAGCAGAAGAGTTTACTCAGGCAATCGAAGGTAAGCGTGAATTCCGCCGCCTACAAGATGCAGGTGTGGATCTGAAGAGCTACAACTGCAATACGATTTTTGTCGATCCACCACGCTCAGGTATGGATGTCGACACTTGTAAGATGGTGCAAGGTTACGAGCGCATCATGTACATCTCTTGTAACCCAGAGACACTGAAAGAGAACTTGGACATTCTATGTGAAACCCACAACGTGACACGTTTTGCTCTGTTTGACCAATTCCCTTACACACACCACATGGAAGCAGGTGTACTGTTGGAACGTAAAGCGTAATCCACCAGCATCAGACATAAAAAAAGCGAGCTCAATGGCTCGCTTTTTTGTTGGATTCGTTTTGCTTATTCAGCGGTAGTCTTCTTTTCCATAAAACCCAGTTTCTTACCGATCCACGCTAGGAGAATCATTGAAACTAGAATTGCGAAGAAGTTAGAGCCTGCTTCTGGGTATTGCGCTTTGATAAACGCAGAGTGACCAAATGCACCAACGAAGAAACACGCCAGACCAACAAGTGGGATATCTTCTGATACTGGGTTGTTAAGGTATTCTTGGTACAGCGCCTGTACAGCTAGCACGAGTGCAATCAGAGGGAAGATTGAAAAAGACACTTCGCTCATGGTCAACCATGACAACAAAGCATCACCACACATACCTGCAACCAGTGCCAAAATCAGCGTTTTCTTTTCAGATTTATTTCCATTCGACATTATTCTATCCCGCCTTTTAATCGGTTACGTTCACGTTCTTTGCGATACCAATAGGCCCCTTTGGCTATCATTCGCAATTGCATGATCAATCGCTCGGCGAGTTCATCGCGCTCACGTCGATCTAAATCTAAAGCTTCCGCACCAGAGCTAAACACCAAAGTAACCGACGCCTCTGCTTGAGTGAACGCCTCTTCTTTGGTCATGCCGGTGCTCATTAAGTACTCAGTTAATTCTGCCGCAAAATGCTGAATTTCTCGAGCGACGGCAGTACGAAATTCAGAGGAAGTGCCGGAGCGCTCACGCAACAATAAGCGGAAAACGTTAGGACTACTTTCAATGAATTCCATGAAGGTTTCAACTGAAGTTCGAATCACACTGCCTTCTTTGACAATACGCTGACGCGCCTGACGCATCAGTTGTCGCAACAACAAACCACCTTCATCAACCATGGTTAAGCCCAGCTCATCCATGTCTTTGAAGTGACGATAAAAAGAAGTCGGTGCAATTCCTGCCTCTCGGGCAACCTCACGCAAGCTGAGATTGGAAAAGCTGCGATCCGCACTGAGTTGATTAAATGCCGCATCGATCAACGATCGACGTGTTTTTTCTTTTTGCTGCGCGCGGATTCCCATCGATTTCATTCTTTAACTTGCTCTTTTTCTATTGGGTACGAGAGCTTCAATATAACGCATATCGCACCCACGTATAAAGCGACGTTATCTGTCGATAAGCGGCGAGCACGTTACTATTGCCATGCACCCAATTGCAATTGTCTCGCTTCAAATAGTAGACATACAGCATACCAATTAGTTCTTTTGGGCGATTCTGCGTGATCACTTCCACTCTCTAGCAGGCATTACGTGTTCCCAATAGAGTAAATGAGTTAAAATCCCGCTACAGCAATGTTAAGCAAATATAACAAGGAAGACATCATGGCGCATGCTAATCACTATGACGTGATCGTAATTGGTAGTGGCCCGGGCGGTGAAGGGGCGGCAATGGGATTGACCAAAGCCGGACTGAATGTTGCCATCGTAGAAAAGGAAAGCAGTGTTGGTGGCGGTTGTACGCACTGGGGAACCATACCATCCAAGGCATTGCGTCATGCGGTTAGCCGTATCATCGAATTCAATAGCAACCCATTATTCTGCCGTAATAACACCAGCCTTCATGCAACATTTTCTGACATTTTAGGTCATGCGAAATCGGTCATTGATAAGCAAACTCGACTTCGTCAGGGCTTTTATGATCGCAATTCATGCACACTGTTGTTTGGTACTGCGCGCTTTATCGATAACTACTCCATCGCCGTCATGCAAAGTGACGGTACGGACGAAGTGTACTCAGCGGATAAATTTGTTATCGCGACAGGCTCTCGTCCATACCAACCAAATGACGTCGACTTCTTGCATGAACGCATCTACGACAGCGACTCTATCCTGAGCCTGAAACACGACCCTCGCCACATCATCATTTACGGTGCGGGTGTGATTGGTTGTGAATACGCATCTATTTTCCGCGGTTTGGGCGTGAAGACCGACTTGATTAACACTCGCGACCGTCTGCTCTCTTTCCTAGATAACGAAGTCTCGGATGCTCTGTCTTACCACTTCTGGAACAGTGGCGTGGTGATTCGTAACGATGAAACATTCGAGAAAATCGAAGGCACTGAAGATGGTGTTATCGTGCATCTTCAATCTGGCAAGAAGATGAAAGCCGATTGCCTACTGTATGCTAATGGTCGAACGGGTAACACAGACAAACTCAACTTACCTGCGGTTGGACTTGAGGGTGATTCGCGCGGACAGCTCAAAGTAGATGGTAACTACCGTACAGAGGTAGAACACATCTACGCAGTCGGTGATGTAATTGGCTACCCTAGCCTAGCGAGTGCAGCGTATGACCAAGGTCGTTTCGTGGCACAAGCCATCACTAAAGGACAAGCTGACGGTAATCTGATTGATGACATCCCAACGGGTATCTACACCATTCCAGAAATCAGCTCAGTGGGTAAAACCGAGCAAGAACTGACTGCGGCGAAAGTGCCTTACGAAGTGGGACGTTCTTCGTTCAAGCATCTCGCTCGCGCACAGATTGCAGGTAAAGACATCGGCAGCTTGAAAATCCTCTTCCATCGCGAAACCAAAGAGATTCTTGGTATTCACTGCTTTGGTGAGCGCGCTGCGGAAATCATCCACATCGGCCAGGCCATCATGGAACAAAAAGGTGAAGCTAATACGATTGAATACTTCGTCAATACCACCTTCAACTACCCGACGATGGCAGAAGCGTATCGCGTAGCGGCGCTGAACGGTTTGAACCGATTATTCTAATTCAATTGGGCTGCCATGATCCAAAAGCTAAAACAGCAGGTTTCGACCTGCTGTTTTTTATGTGTAACTAGGCAAGAAAGCTTCCCTTGCGCCATTGATAGAAGAAGATAGCGCCAAGTCCAATCCCTCGCATTGCCATGAAACTGGTCATCGCAAACCACAGCGCATGGTTTTGCCAGCCAGAGAACAAAAAGAAAATCGCAAAGAAACAACAAGTCGCCACGAACATACTGTTTCGCATGTCTTTACCTTTAGTGGCACCAACAAAGATGCCATCAAATAGGAAACACCACATCGAAGCTAATGGCATGAGCACCAGCCATGGTAAATATACCGACGCTTGCTGCTGCACCGCGTCAATCGAAGTGATCATGGCGATCAAGTGCGATCCCGCCAAACCAAATACCGCAGTCAAACCTAAGCAGATGATCAGACTCCAGAAGAAAGTACCAATCAACGAAGCACTGAGTTGCGCTCGGTCTTTGGCACCAATCGCTTTGCCAACCATGGCCTCCATGGCATAGGCAAATCCGTCCATGCCATAGGAAATCATCATCAAGAAACTCATCAATACCGCATTAGCCGCAACCACATCATCACCAAAGCTCGCACCTTGAAAAGTCATAAAGCTAAACGTAGCTTGTAAACAGAGCGAGCGTAAGAAGATATCGCGATTGAGTTTTACGAACCGCCCTAGCCCATGTTGAGTATCGGTTAGCAGGCTCTTAGGTGATGGCAACTGACGCGATCGCCATGTTTTCCACACACACATCAAGCCAAACGCCATGCCTGAGTAATCAGCTATTACCGATGCCAGCGCTGCGCCTTCTACTTTCCAGCCTAAGCCAATAACAAACAGTAAATCGAGCGCAATATTGGTCACGTTGGTGATGATCACCATCCACATTGGGGCTTTGGAGTTTTGCGTTCCGAGTAGCCAGCCCAACAACACAAAGTTCATCAGCGCTGCGGGGGCGCTCCATACACGGATAGCAAAATACTGCATGCCGTAGTGCTTCACTTCCGCACTGGCATCACTCCAACCAAATATCAGATCTGCGATCGGGTTATGGGCAATAAGAAAGACTAACGCAAACAGCAGTGCCATCAGTGAGCCTTGCATAAACACCAACGCGAGTTGTTTTCGATCCTCACCACCATAGGACTGCGCCGCTAATCCAGTAGTCGACATACGTAAGAAGCCAAGCAACCAGAATGTCACACTGATCATGGTACTACCAAGGGCAACACCGCCTAGATACCAAGCGTGTTCAAGGTGACCGATCACCGCAGCGTCAACCAAGCCCAAGAGTGGAACAGTAATATTCGACAGCACCATAGGAATAGCGAGCGCTAACACTTGGCGATGCACTTGAGGATTCGATAAAGGAGAGAAGATAGAGTTTGTCACAGGCACCTCGTTGTTTAGATCAGCGAGTGTACCTGAGTACTAAGGGTCTGTTGACCTTTAGAGCTTATTTTTGCAGCTGTTTGTGGGTTCTCACTATTCAATCAAAAAAAGAAAAAAGTTTGAAATGCAGCCACTCAGTACAGGAAGGTCACAAAGCTGCCAAGGGTTCGGCTAAAAGCGCTTTACTCTTTGTTGATAGGTCATTGCTTAGAGTGACTAAGCGGCTAACCTATCGTCGCGATTAAAACGCTTTTATCTCGAACAAAATTTAACCGCAAAAGGTAAACAGACCCTCGTGCCTAGCCAATTACCACTTGATGTGAACGAGGACTGGCGTGAGGCGATGCTTCAACATTGGGATCTTATTCAACCAACGTTGCCATGCTTTCCAACGTGAGCAGAATCGGTCGAATGGCGAGAAGGCTTTCACCCATTGCGCCCATGGCAGCCAATGCAGTACTTGTTGTGCTGGTGCTTCAAAACCATGTGCATACGTATCTGAGCCGAGCTTCTGACCCCATTTACTTTCGGTTAAATCACCCGCTAGCACCATGCAAACTTCTGCTGAAACAAAATGACGGCCCAGAGTTTGGATGAAAGTCGCAACGCGCGATTCATCACAATCGAGTAAAGCCATCTCACACAGAATCAATACTGGCGCTTTTTCAGGGATGCGTAGTTCATCTAACCAACTCATGTCTTCTACGCTACCGCAACGATGCTCGTAACGTTCGTTTTTATGGAACAATCGCTGACGCCAAACCAGATTCTCGGTGACATCCAGTTCAATCCAGTGACAACGACCATTGTCCAAACGGTAGAAGCGCGTATCTAAGCCCGCACCAACGTTAATGATCCAAGCGTCTGAGTGTTGTTGAAGAAAGTGACTGACCTGCTGATCGCACAGTTGAGTTAAAGTCACGTGCAGCAGCTGCTTCTGATCGACGTCGCCACTGATGCAATCTGGTGCCATCTTGCAGCTCAAGCACGCTTTTGCAGCGATCGGATCGTACACCAAGCCGTTATCGACCAAGCTTTCGCGGCTGCGCAAAAACAACGGTTTCAACAGATGATTAGGTACGTGATGTTGAGGCTTGGACATGGGCATTTCCTTGCGCCGAAAAGAAAATGGTTAAATGGAATTAGATGATAATAAATCTCAATATCACTTGCAAGTTTTAACGCAACAACCAAACGCTCTGAATCAGGCCGAGCGTAACTGTGCTCGGAAGAAAAGAAATATGCTTTGAAGAAAATAAAAGTGGGAATAGAAAGCGCAGAAAACACAAAGCCCAGCAGAACGCTGGGCTTTATTAGAATGCTTGAGGTAAAAACCTACATCCAGTCGGTGTTACGGATGATGCCAACCGCCAGACCTTCAATCGTCAGATGTTGCGACGTTAGGTCAACTTGGATTGGTGAAAACTCTTCGTTCTCTGCATGCAGTAGAACCGTAGAACCTTTGCGCTCTAAACGCTTCACCGTCACATCGTCATCAACACGTGCAACCACAACTTGACCGTCGCGCACATCTTGAGTTTTGTGCACAGCCAGCAAGTCGCCGTCCATAATACCGATGTCTTTCATACTTTCGCCGTTTACGCGAAGTAAGAAGTCTGCTTTTGGTTTGAACATCGCAGGGTCCACTTGGTAGTGAGACTCCACATGCTCTTGAGCCAGAATCGGCTCACCAGCAGCAACTTGACCAATCAAAGGCAGACCTTGATCGTCGTTTGCCGCATCTTCAAGTAGGATTCGGATCCCGCGAGATGCGCCTGGAATAATTTCAATCGCTTGTTTACGAGCAA
Organism: Vibrio sp. HENC-03; assembly: GCF_000305755.2. Lineage (NCBI taxonomy): Bacteria > Pseudomonadati > Pseudomonadota > Gammaproteobacteria > Vibrionales > Vibrionaceae > Vibrio > Vibrio sp. HENC-03. The sequence goes on from NZ_JH976064.1 coordinate 1,004,987, forward strand.
GCGCTTTTAGGTGTTCTTCTGCGGCATTCGCAGAGCGGAAGCCAAGCTCACGCGCAATCTCTGCACGAGTTGGTGGCATTCCGGTGTCTTCGATTTTGCTTTTAATCAAATCGAAGACTTGTTGTTGGCGTGGCGTTAACGGCTTCATATGTCACCTGTCTTTTTATACAGTTAACTGTGAGTATATCCAGTAAATGGACAAATGAAAACCCAATTGGTTGTTTTTTAATTTATTTGCGCCAGTTTCAGATCCCATCCACAAACCTCAAGTGAGCATGCGTTTTAAACACGCATTCGGCAATTCGTCTAATGAAAGCAACAACCTAGGGGTTCGACTAATTTCCGCTCAATAAAATTAAAAGGTTTGACCAGTTTCTGGTATCCTTGCTGCGCTTAAATTTTATCGCCTAGGCTTATTTCTATAGCCGTATCTATTACCTTCTCTTTAGAAGAAGGCAAAGCGGACACTGAAATAAGGTTAGGCTTGTTTGAATACCTATTGAGGCTGTGAACTTTATGTCTTCTGGACAATCATTTTCACGTTCATTACTAAAACTACCTTTATCGGTAATGGTAAAGGGCACCACAATCCCATCGAATCCGATTGATGATCTCAACATCGACCTCACTAAACCGATTGTGTATGCCTTGCCGTTCCGTTCGAACGTGGATTTGCTGACACTGCAAAAACAAGCTTTGAGTCTTGGTCTGCCTGACCCGCTCAGTCCATTGGAAATTAATGGAAAGACATTAACTCGTTACGTGTTTATCGCGTCTCGTCCAACTGTGATGAGCAACGATAACGATGTACCAAGCGAGTCGGTTTCTCTATTTACAGAGTTACTAGAACTGCACAAACTCGACAGCGAGTTAGACGTTCAAATGATCCCTGCAACTGTGCTTTGGGGTCGTAAACCTGGTAAAGAAGAAAACCATAAGCCGTACCTGCAACCAATGAATGGTCCGCAAAAGGCAAAAGCGGTCATGGCAGCTGGTCGTGACTGCTTGGTGCGTTTTAGCCCAGTGGTTTCACTGCGTTACATGGCAGACTCTCACGGTACCGACAGCGCTATTGCACACAAGCTAGCGCGCGTTGCACGTATCCACTTCTCTCGTCAGAAGCTCGCGGCATCGGGTCCAAACCTACCTCAACGCCAAGTGCTGTTTGCACGCTTAATGAAATCGCCAGCGATTGAAAAAGCAATTGAAGACGAAGCGCAAAGCAAAAACATTTCTATCGAGAAAGCACGCAAAGAAGCCCATGACATCATGGACGAGATTGCAGCGGACTTCTCGTATGGTTTGGTGAAAAACGGCGATCGTATTCTTGGCTGGTTGTGGACGAAGCTGTACCAAGGTCTGCACATCAACAACGCTTCGACGGTTCGTCGCTTAGCACAAGATGGTCATGAGATCGTGTACGTACCATGTCACCGCAGTCACATGGACTACCTATTGCTTTCTTACGTTCTATATCATGAAGGCATGGTGCCACCACACATTGCTGCAGGTATTAACTTGAACTTCTTCCCAGCGGGCCCAATCTTCCGTCGTGGTGGTGCTTTCTTTATTCGTCGTAGCTTTAAAGGCAACAAGCTGTACTCAACGATTTTCCGTGAGTACCTATCAGAGCTGTTTGCTAAAGGTTATTCGGTAGAGTACTTCAGTGAAGGTGGTCGTTCACGTACTGGTCGTCTGCTTCAAGCAAAAACCGGTATGTTGGCAATGACGATTCAAGCCATGCTACGCGGTCTAAACCGTCCAGTAACACTAGTGCCCGTGTACATCGGTTACGAGCATGTAATGGAAGTGGGTACTTACGCCAAAGAGCTTCGCGGTTCACGCAAAGAGAAAGAAAACGCAGGTCTTGTGCTGCGTACTCTGCGTAAGCTGCGCAATTTTGGTCTTGGTTACGTTAACTTCGGTGAGCCAATTCAGCTAAACCAATACCTGAACGAACATGCGCCAGAATGGACGAAAGACATCGATCGCATGGGCGGCAGCAAACCACAATGGATGAACCCTGTGGTGAACGGTCTGGCAAACAAGATGATGACGCACATTAACGATGCGGCAGCGACCAACGCACTAACTCTATGTGCGACCGCGCTGTTGGCTTCTCGTCAGCGTGCATTATCTCGTGACTCTTTGATCAACCAGATTGAATGCTACCTGAAGCTACTTAAGAACAACCCTTACTCAAACACTTCAACGGTTCCAACAGAAACGGCTGAAGAGTTGGTGGATCACGCTATCTCACTTGATAAGTTTGTGATTGAAACCGACACCATGGGTGACATCATTTCGCTGGATCGTAGCCAGTCGATTCTGATGACTTACTACCGCAACAACATCATTCACCTGTTCGCCCTACCTTCATTGATTGCTCAGATGATTATTCGTCAGCGCAACGTGACCGTAGAAAAGATTCAAGAAAACGTCGCTCAAATCTACCCATTCCTTAAAAAAGAGCTGTTCCTAAGCTACAAGGAAGAAGAGTTGAACGAGCTAGTCGTGAAGATTTTGAACGAGTTCATTGAACAGAAGATGGTTTGCCAAGATGGTGACAAACTGGAAATTAACCAGTCAAACAACCAATCATTGGTTCTGTTGGGTCGTACTATCACAGAAACACTGCAACGTTACTCTATCGCAATGAACCTACTGGTAGCAGACCAAGAGCTGGGTAAATCTGACCTTGAGCAGAAGAGCCAAGACATTGCACAGCGTTTGGGGCGTCTGCACGGTATTAACGCGCCAGAGTTCTTCGATAAAGGTGTATTTACTGCAATGTTCAATACGCTGAAAGAGCAGCAATACCTAGATAGCGACGGTAACTGTGACCTTGAGAAGACACAGCAATTTGCCAAACTGTTGTTTGCTCTGCTTTACCCAGAAGTGAAGTTGACCATCGAAGAGAGTATCCACCAGTTGCAAGCATAGTTCGCTTAAGCTCGATACTCATCTCGACAAAAACACAAAAGGCATCCAATCGGATGCCTTTTTTCTATCTGAGTGTTTGTACTATGCCGTTACCAGAAAGCGATAACCAGACCGACCGCAATCACCATTCCCACATAGTTATTGTTAAGGAAGGCTCTGAAACACAAGTCGCGATCTCGATGGCGAATCAAATGTTGCTGGTACACGAACAATGAAGCAGCCACCAGAATCGTCCAGTAGTAGCTTTGGCCAAGTTCATAGTGCTGACCAAGCAACACCAACATCGCCAAGGTAATCAACTGTAGAACGCCAATCACCAGCTTATCGTGGCGACCAAACAAGATAGCCGTTGATTTGATGCCAATCTTTAAATCATCATCTCGGTCGACCATCGCGTATTGAGTGTCGTAGGCGATCGTCCATAAAGCATTAATCGCAAACACAAACCACACAATCAAAGGCAATTCGCCTGTTTGTGCTGCCCACGCCATCGGAATCGCCCAACTAAAAGCCAGACCTAAAAACAGCTGCGGCAAATGGGTGTAACGCTTCATAAATGGATAAATGAAAGCCAAAAAGATGCCAGCGAAGGAGAGCTTGATCGTCAGTGGGTTCATGGTCAGCACTAATAAGAAAGAGCTGATACCCAAAACCAAAAACAGACCAATCGCTTCTTTCGAGGTCACTTTACCCGATGGTAAAGGACGCTGTTTGGTGCGTTTCACATGCCCATCAACTTTACGGTCGGCAAAGTCGTTAATCACACAACCAGCGCTACGCATTAGGAACACACCTAATACAAACACGATGAGTACATTCCAACTTGGTATGCCTTGGGCGGCAATCACAAGTGCCCAAACCGTCGGCCACAATAACAAGAGTGAGCCAATTGGGCGGTCCATTCGCATCAGTTGCCAATATGCTTTGGCTTTGTCTGCGGACATTTACACCTTCTCCTTAGCGTAAACTGGTGAATTTGGTAAGAATAACTCAGCAACCAGCATGGGTTTGTGATTCATCCACAGTCTTGAGCGTCGCGCTAAAAAGCGCCCCTCCTGTGGCAAACTAACCCATCCCATTTGCAGAGCATCGCGTTCAACGTTATCGGCGCTGAACACAGTTAAACCCAGCGGGATATCTCCTTGCTGAGCTAAGTCATATTGTTGATCGACCAAGGTTGAACGAGGAATGAGCGTGCGGCCAATGACCCAATCCGTATTGTCGCCACATAAAATCACCTCTCTCAGTAGGCAATCTTGCTCAGACAATAGCTGGCTCTCATCCTGTTTTAACGTCTTGGCTGTGACGATCTGATTGTGCAGCAATTCCACTGTTAAGCGTTGGCAATGCTGACCTAAACGACGTGACAAAGAGCCCTGTTCTTCAAGCCAATGCTTGGCGAATTCGCTAGGGAATTCAAAATCTTCGGGGTTTTGCCACTCTACTTCCAATAAAGAAGTAAGATAGAGTGATGTCGGCTGATTCATACTAGTATTCAATTGGAGGCTTTATGCGTACAATAAAGCAACAACTTACCGTCTTATTGAAACCGTAAGTTCCGTTATTTGTTTTAGACGGTCTATTGTATCAAGACTGAAGCGATTCGAATATCGCGATCCAGAGAAAGAAAAGTTAGAAATATGTACAAACGTTATGTAGCCCAAATTATTTTCGCGCTAAGTCTGCTTATTTCAGCACCAAGTTGGGCTGAATCAGAAGAAGCTGCACCTAAGTTAGCCTACTTCACGCTAGAACCCGATTTGACCACAAACTTCTACACCAAAGGCAACAAACTGGGTTATGTGCAAGTACGTATCGACATCATGGTCATGAGCCAACAGGACCTTGCGGTTGTAGAACATCATCAGCCATTGATCCGCGATGCGGTGATTGAGCTTCTCGGCAAGCAAACAGAAGATACGATCAAGTCTTTGTCTGGCCGTGAAGACCTGCGCAAAACGTTGGTGAAAGAGCTCAACGAGACTTTGCTGCCAGAGACAGGCAAAACCATCATCGCTGATTTGCTGTTTACCAAATACCTTTATCAATAGTGTGAACAGCTAAAGCTGACGAGCTCATCTCTATAAGCGAAAGACAGATAAACAAAAGACCGCCGATTGGCGGTCTTTTTTTGTTGGTATCGATAAATCATTAACTCAGGAGGCTTGTTGATATTTCTGCTTACCGGAATCAAACAGCGCAATCGCCATCCCAGAAAGCAAACCCACCAAGTGTGCCGTATTAGCAATCGCCATAAATGGCTGAACAAAACCAAGCACTAGCCACACCAACATAAAGCCAATAATAGGTTTAGGCAGTGTTAAACCGAGATGTGGGCAGCGGTAACCAAGGATCCACAAGTAACCAAGCAGCGCATAAACCACACCAGATAAACCACCGAAGTTCGCCCCTTCCACATAAAACTGCCCTGCACCAGATAGTGCCGCAGAGATAAAGAAGATTTGCAGTAACTTACCAGAACTCAAACGACGCTCGATATCCCCGCCCAATTGCCACCACCACAAGAGGTTGAACACAATATGGGTAACAGAGAAGTGCAGCAGTGCATGACTAACCCAACGCCAGAGCTGCCACTGTTGTCCTTCAAAAGCTGGGAAATGGAGCAGAGCAAACACGCCATCACCAAAACCGAACATCTGCAAAAAGTAGATAACCGTACAAACGGCCATGATCAATAAGGTCACGGGGCCCGCTTTGGCTTTCACCATGCCCATGATGCTTGGGCTGGAATAATGGAATTTACTCTTACGAGTATCGGCAACGTCCCACGAGGCGGCGCTGTATTTCGAAGCAGAGGGGTTCGCTAAAAACTGCTTTAGTTCTGCTTCGACTTCAATTTCATGCTGTGCATCCGCCAGCCAAAGTGCAAACTGCCCTTCACCTTCTGGCATCATCTGGATATCTATCTTGCGCGATGCCATGTAATCAATGAAGGCTTGCGCCATACGTGGATTATTTAACGTTACCAATCTCTTCATTAACTTCTCACTATCGGTAGTTCTGCTCGTTGCCAGGCTTCAAAGCCACCATCCACACTGTACACCTGTTCGAAGCCTTGGTTAACCAAATATTGCGCCGCACCTTGGCTACTGATGCCGTGGTAGCACATCACTAGAATTGGTTGTTCGAATTCCACATCGTTCATGAAAGGAACGATCGAATCATTAGTCAGATGAAAAGCGGACTCGGCATGCGCCACAGCAAAAGATTGTGGGTCACGAATATCAACAAGCCTTGCCTCTCCTTGTTCGAGCAATGCTTGAGCGCCTTGTACATCGATATGTTGAAACTGGTCCATTTACTTTCTCTATGTCGTTTTCGTTATTGACGCCATTGTAACCTATCCAAAGCCAAACTTAGACACAGAGATAGTCAGGGCATTAAACGCTGTACATATTCGCACCGTTTGTGGATAAATCTGTGAATTGCGTTGATAAAGTGTATTTGGATCATTTGATCCACAATATGTAGTAATGATCTTGATCTAACTGTGTGTATATTCACAACTATCCCCAAACCAAAAACGGCTTCAAAGCCTTATTTTGTCCGGCTTTCGAACAGTTGATGAATAATTACTTCACAGAGTTATACACAGGTAGCACAGATTAATTAGATCGCAAACGCTGTCTATTTTCGATCGAAAATAAAAAAGCCGAGATCACATGATCTCGGCTTTCTATGAAAATCTTACTTGAGATTAGAAGCGAAAGTTAGAACTCACCAACAGCAAGTTTCAATTTCTTCATCGCGTTCTTTTCTAGCTGACGAATACGCTCAGCAGAAACACCAAACTCATCGGCAAGGTCTTGCAAGGTTGCTTTCTCGTCATCTAACCAACGAGAACGAACAATGCGCTGGCTACGCTCATCTAGACTTGCAAGAGCATGACCTAGACGGTTATTGGTGTGTGTTTCCCAGTTTGCAGCTTCAATGTTATCGGCAACATCCGAAGACTTATCTTCTAGGTACACCATTGGCGCTGTGTACGAGTTTGCGCTGTCGTCATCGTCCATAGGCATATCAAACGTAGAGTCTACAGCCGCTAGACGAGATTCCATTTCGCGAACTTCAGAAGGCTCAACACCTAGCTCACGTGCAACAGTTTCAACTTCACCGTTGTTGAACCAACCTAGACGCTTTTTCGACTTACGTAGATTGAAGAACAACTTACGCTGTGCCTTGGTTGTCGCTATCTTAACGATACGCCAGTTACGCAGTACGTATTCATGGATCTCAGCTTTGATCCAGTGAACAGCGAAAGACACCAAACGCACACCCACTTCTGGGTTAAAGCGCTTAACAGCCTTCATAAGACCGATGTTGCCCTCTTGCACTAGGTCTGCCATCGGCAAGCCATAGCCTGAGTAGCCACGAGCAACGTGAACAACGAATCGTAGGTGTGACAAGATCAGGCCTTTCGCCGCATCTATCTCACCATTGTAGTGTAATCTTTCTGCCAGCCCACGCTCTTCTTCTGGTGTCAGCATTGGGTAGCTGTTTACAGAACGGATATAGCTATCAAGGCTATCTTGCGTGACTAGAGCCATCGGATACGCTTCTTTTGTCATTCAATTCCTCATCAATCTCTGATCTGGAGCATTACATTGCAATTTAGCTTGGCCATCTTGAACTCAAAATGAACAAGTTTCAAGAAGGGCGAGTAATTATCCATAAACAAATAGTCTATACAAGGGGTAAAAATTAGCTTGTGCTAATAAATTCCAAGTATAAGACCTTTATCACCTAAACTGGTTCAATTTCTTTCAGGTGACGCTGCGCGGATACTCGAGCGGCAATACAACCTAAAAGACTACCAGTCATGATTAGTAGCAGAGATTCATCCCAGCTCAAGCCAATCAAGCGGAATTGGCTGTCGTAAAGCGAGGCTAATTGCTCAACCGCATTGTTCATAACAACCGTAATCAATGCCGTGACTAGCCACGCAATACTTGCCCCAAGCACACCGAACCACATGCCAGTGTATAAATAAGGGCGCAGAATGAAACTGTCGGTTGCACCAATCAGCTTCATGGTTTGAATCTCTTCTTTGTTCGCCAACACATTAAAGCGCAATGTATTGCCGACGATTAAAAATACAGCACCCAACATCAGCACTGTCAGGGTGATGACAATAATGCTAGCAAGGGTTTTTATCGCATCAAGGCGCGCTAGCCAGTCTTCATCGAGCCTAACGTCGGTAACGTCTTGTTGCTCACGAACTTCTTTAGCAAGCGACTGAATATCACTTTTTTGTTCTGAATCTGGCGTAATTACCAACACGCCAGGGAGCGCATAACCACTCAATAAGCTCAACGCTTGGTCAAAGCCGGCGTATTGGCTTAAATCAGATAGACCTTGTTGCGGCGAAATATATTCCACCTCTTTTACCAAAGGCCAAGTTTCAATCTGATCTTTAAGCACCATCACACGCGCATCAGGCATGCCTTCGACTAAGTAAGCACTCACTTGAGATGGCGACGCGACGTCTTGCGCAGCACTCGCCACGTTTTTACCCAGCAAATACAAGCAAGCCGGCATCGCTAACGCTACCGAGATGACGGCCAAGGTAAGAATGTTACCCAATGGACGACGCCATAATGCGCCAAAAGAAGATTTTGCTTGTTTTACATGGACAGAGAAAAAACCATCGGTATTTGCACGCTTGGCACTGCGACCTTTCCCTTTTTTCTGGGTGCGCTTGTTACCTACCATAGTCTTCTACCTCACTTAGGAAGCCTTGGTTCAATTCAAAATGGCGATATTGTGGGCGAGTGTTTACTAACCCGATATCGTGCGTCGCAAGAAGGATCGTTACGCCAGCACGGTTAAATTCTTCGAACAGTCGTAACACACGGTTAGACAATTCTGGATCGAGGTTACCAGTTGGCTCATCCGCCACCAGTAAGGTTGGTCGATTCACGACAGCGCGTGCGATACCAACACGTTGTTGTTCACCACCAGAGAGCTGGCTTGGCAAACAACGGGCTTTATCAAGCAAGCCCGTTTTATCCAACGCCGCAGAAACACGGCGTTTGATTTCGTTTTCAGAAATCGACTCGATGCGCATTGGCAGCGCGACATTGTCGAAGACGCTGCGATCCATCAATAAACGGTGATCTTGGAAAACAATCCCGATGTTGCGACGCAAGAACGGAATGTCTTTGTTTGGGATACGCGTGATGTCGTGGCCATTAAAATGGACTTTGCCATCGGTTGGACGCTCTATCGCACATATCAGTTTCAACAAGGTACTTTTACCTGCTCCGGAATGTCCGCCTAAAAACGCCATTTCTCCGCGTCGAAGGTGAAAGTCGACTTTCTGCAAGGCTTGTCGACCACCTCGGTAAGCTTTGCTCACTTGCTGAAATTTGATCACCGTTGATTTCCTCTAACTCTTGTTATTCTTCGCGACTAAACAGAGCGTCAATGAACTCTTGAGTTTCAAATGGACGCAAGTCTTCAATGCCTTCGCCTACACCAATGTAGCGAATTGGAATTTCGAACTGATCAGCAATGGCAAAGATAACGCCACCTTTCGCCGTACCATCCAGCTTAGTCAATGTAATCCCGGTTAGAGGGGCAACATCACTGAAAAGTTTCGCTTGGCTAATCGCATTTTGACCTGTACCTGCGTCTAGCGTCAGCATGATCTCGTGTGGTGCCGAGTCATCAATCTTCTTCATCACACGCACGATCTTACGCAGCTCTTCCATTAGGTTGGCTTTGTTTTGTAGACGGCCTGCAGTATCGGCAATAACGACATCCACACCGCGTGCTTTTGCCGCTTCAATTGCATCGTAGATAACGGAAGCACTGTCAGCACCTGTATGCTGAGCAATCACAGGAACGTTATTACGCTCACCCCAAACTTGTAGTTGTTCTACTGCTGCAGCGCGGAAAGTATCGCCCGCTGCAAGCATGACTTTTTTACCTTGGCTTTGGAATTGCTTCGCTAGCTTACCGATTGTCGTTGTCTTACCAACACCATTCACACCGACCATTAAGATAACGTAAGGCGTTTTGTTGGTATCGATCTCAAGCGGTTGCTCTACTTTAGATAGGATTTCGGCCATCTCTTCTTTTAGCAAGCCGTAAAGCGCTTCGCCATCTTTCAAATCACCGCGAGAGGCTTTCTCTGTCAGGTTATTGATGATTTTCGTGGTGGTATTCATACCCACGTCGGCGATAAGCAGCTGTTCTTCTAATTCTTCGAAAAGGTCTTCATCGATTTTTTTACCGCTGAACAAGCCGAAGAAACCCGCACCAATGTTTGCCTTAGTGCGACTTAGGCTGCGCTTAAGGCGAGCAAAGAAGCTTTCGGTTGGCTTTTCTTGTTCTTGGACACGAGGCGCAACCGGCACTTGTGGCTCTTCTGCTTCTGCTTCTGCTTCTGCTTCTGCTTCTGCTTCTGCTTCTGCTTCTGCTTCTGCTTCTGCTAGGACAGCCTCAACATTCTCTGGTTCTTGTTCAACCGTTGTTTTTTCTTCTGCTTGCTCGGCAACGTCTTCTGTTGGTTGTTGCTCGGCGGCAGGTGCTTCCACTGCTTCTTCTTTTACTGATTCTTCAGTTGTCGGTTTTTGGCTTTGCTCTTCATCACCAAAACCTAGCCACGAAAGTAATCCGCGCTTCTTTTTTTCCGTCATCTGGGGCTATCCTAGATTGTCTTCTTATCTATTAATGACTCTTTTCTGACAAGATTATTATCTTTACTGAAAAGGCGAATGACAAAGTTATGAAAACTTTCCAATTAGGTGAATCTAATCTTATTAGTGTTACACTCTGTCATCTTGAATATTCTGGGCTGTATCCAAGCTCAAAGCTTGGGCGATTGGATATAGTATCACTTTATTAGCGGTCAAAAAATCTATGGTAAGACGTCGCCAGCAAAACTCATCACAAAAAAAGCCAACAACAGGCTTTGTGCGCATTATTAGTGGCTTATGGAGAGGCAGAAAGCTCCCTGTTCATGATGCAGAAGGCTTACGCCCAACCACGGATCGCGTAAAAGAAACCCTGTTTAACTGGTTGGCTCAAGATGTCCCACAAGCGAAGTGTCTTGATTTGTTCGCTGGCTCTGGTGGCCTTGGCTTCGAATCCGCTTCTCGCCAAGCCGAACTTGTGACTATGATTGAGCTAAACCCGCAAGCATTTCAGCAACTGCAAAAAAATGTGTCCTCTTTGAATGCCAATAACATTCACGTTGTGAACACCGACGCTCTCAGCTTTTTGCAGCAACCGGGGACACCGCACCACGTAGTATTCATCGATCCGCCGTTCCGCAAAGGATTATTGGATGAAACCGTGACCTTGCTGGAGCAAAACGGCTGGCTTGCTGAAGATGCGATGATTTATATTGAAACGGAAAAAGAGCTAAGCATTGCTGGGCTGCCAGAAAGCTGGCGCTTGCACCGTGAGAAAACGGCAGGCCAAGTGAGTTATCGTTTATACGAACGCTCACCAGCTTAAAGCCTCGATTTAAAAGGATAGTTAAATGAAAGCACTATTGATACTGGCTAAAGCGGCCATCGCCTTCGTATGGTTCGTGTTGATCCTCAACTTCTTTATGCCATTCCCTGGTAAAGCGGCGATTGCGTTGTACATCATGACCGCTTTCTTGTTCATCATGCACGGTCTGCAAATGGCCATCTTTATTGGTGCATTTGGTGACAAGATTAAGATGAGCGCATGGGAAAAGTATTCGATTTTGATTTTTGGCATCTTTGCTCTGCTCGACATTCGCCGCAAGCATATGATGTAAAAGTCTCAGATAAACAAAAGCCGCTCACAAGAGCGGCTTTTTTGTATTTGTTTGGCGCTAGCCTAGGTAGCTTTTCACACCATCAAGGAACATTTGGGTAGAAATCATGACCAACAGCAAACCCATCAAACGCTCGACGGCTTTTAAGCCACGCTCACCCAAAATACGGTGGAAGAAACTGTAGAACATCAAGATAAAGAACGTCGCTCCCCACGCAATCAAGACCGCAGCGGAAAGCTCCATAATTTTGTCTGGGTGTTGAGAGGAAAGCAAAAGCAACGCTGCAATCACAGATGGTCCCGCAATCATCGGAATCGCCATCGGCACAATAAACGGCTCTTCACCTGCTGCAAGCCCGGTAATGCTGCCTGCGCTTGGGAAAATCATCTTAATCGCGATGATAAACAGGATGATACCGCCAGAAATACTCAAGGTTTCAGGCTGAACATGAAGGAAGCTCATGATGCTCTGTCCTGCGAACAAGAACAGCATCAAAATCATCAAGGCGAACAGCAACTCTCTGATCAATACTTTGCGGCGACGCTTCGCATCAAGGTGTTTAAGAATGGAGAGCACAATCGGCAAGTTACCGAGCGGATCCATAATAAGAAACAGCATGGTCGCTGCAGAAAGAATGTCCATGTTCTGACCTCGACGGAAAAATTGGCGGCCAGTATAACAAAGTGATTGAGTGAATATATGGTTGAAGGCGAAATGAATGTATCGCCTTCATTAATGATGGGTTAGCCGCCGCTTAGTGATTACAAACGCGCGCCATATTGACGACAAACTTACCTTCCAGTTCGCGTACTTTTTCACGCTTTAGTAAAAACTCTAGCAATGCATCTAAGTCTAGATCATTCAGCTTGCAGGTATGAAAACGCACTTCACTACCGAAGTGAGCCGCTAGCTCATCACGATTCATTGGGGTTTCACGAAGTAAGTTCAGTAAGTTGTGAGCATGAATTTCAGTCATTATCGACTCCAGTCATTAAATGGAATCCACTCAGTTTACTCAAAACGTAGCCGCTGACTTTGACCTAAGTTAGTAAATGATAGAGGCAACAATAAGTGCATGAGCCAAGAAGTAACTGCCACTTACCCAAACATACGCTCGCTTCATCGGCTTACGATATCCATGTATCGCGTAGGCTAAGGCGGAATAAATCATGACGAGAGTGCCGCTAAAGCCGAGAGCATTGGCAAAGCTCGGCACTTGTAACCACACCTCTCCTGCTGCCCAAGCTAGCTGAACCAACATGATCCCCATGATAACAACAGGAAAGACCATAGAATCCAGTTGAGGGAGCAACAAGAAGAAGGCCACGATACTCGCTGCAAGAAGCAAAGCTAACAGCCACCAAACGATGTCACCATTAAGCTGAATCCAGAACGATTTGCTGTAACAGATTTGTGCCAATAGATAACCGGCAAAATAAAGAGGCTTTCGAGATTTAAACGAATGGAGGGTATCGGCGAACATTGAAACCAATAAGCCACCAGCAATCCAGTAGGTGTGAGGTGCCGAAGCCCCCTCCGTGAGCGCCAGAACTAGCAGCAATAGCAGAGTAAAGATTTTAAATGCCAGAGACTGTGTCGGATTGGCCTGTTTCGCCCCCAACACGGAATATATTCCTGATAGCCCTATCGCTAACCAACTCCACATGCCGATACACCTTTCACGTAATCTCGCCGCTAGTCTAGGTAGACCAATCTTGATGTAAAGACACAATCAGTGAAAGTTGGATCTCGATAGCGAATCACGACATTTTGTAAACGGAACTTACTCAATTACTGATTATCGTTTTTCTCACAATTATTGAGCCCAACTATCTGACTTTGAATGTTATGGATAACTTCATCAAAAGACCTAACCTTCAGAAATTGAAAAACAAACCGCCAATCTGTTCGCCATACAACCGTTATGAGCAAATAACCGACACAAAAGCTAGATCCACCACCTCTGACCACTCAGAAAGGTAAAAACACCGTCCCATAACAAGATAAACAACTATTGGCTCAACAATTGTGTAGAGTAAAAATTCAAACGATCACACTTAACTGCCTGATATAACAAAGCATAATCCAGAAAAACAATAAAAACCTAACCTTAGCTATTGTGGATTAAAGCTAAACCCTTTTGGTGCTGAGATTTTCTCATTGAATAGGAAAAAGAGAACAAGATGGACGTCCATAAATGTGAGCCTCATTAGCATAAAAGCCAATTTTCTCAACTTTTGAGAAATTCAGCAAAAATAGTTAACCAACCTCCTCGCTGAAACAAGAAACACTATTTCATCATAAGATTACTCATATTTAACACATGAAAATCATACACTTAAAAAAGAAAAGAAGATAAAAACAACAAGTCGAACACTTAAAGAACAGCACAAAAAACACAGTTTTATTAGTCAATTCAGGGTAAAAACACTTAAGTTAAGTGCGAGTTTTGAAAACTTTTCCGCTTTGAAGTTGATCAAAGCTCAAAAACAGTGCTATATTATTTACATCGAGTTCATCAATGATTTTAGGGGTAGTGTTATGATTTCTTCTTCTCAAAAACAAGGGCTGGTAATGATTGCAGTGGTTGTTGGTTTAATGACACTGCCAATGATGTACTAAGTTACTGTTTACAATAAAAAAGGGACGCTTTCGCGTCCCTTTTTTATTATTCAAATTTTACTGTCTACAAATGCTTAACTAGAATGTCCCAATGCATGTAGTAAAAGCCGAGCGCAGCAAGCGTTATCAAGGCCATTAACAAAATCGCCGCTCGCCAAATAAAGCGTGAACTTCTCGGTGTCAGCTCTTTTTCGCATGCATCACATGCCGCTAAAAAGCCTTTTCGATCGTCCAGTTTATAATCCTCTTCGTGAACAACCTTATTCCGCACTGTTGCGATAAAACGCAGCTTTGCTACCACATCATGTGGTAAGCGCTCCTCGCAGCTAGTGATCAATTGATGTAGCCCTTTCCCTTCTGCATGGTATTGCGTGCGCAGAAGTTTCTCGATCGTTCGGGTACGCATGACTACTTTCTCAATATCTGACATCGTAACCCTCCTTACTTGACCCTTCCTTTGTCCGTCATTTCATTCTTCTATAAATTTAGAGCTTTTTCGAGCCAAAAGGTGCAAATTTCCTTTTAAATTGTGCTCTTGCACGCATATAAAATGTGAAGTGCGCCGAATAAAATCTACGACACTTTTACTAGATCACGAATAATTTATCTCAACTCATAGTTTAATCAGGGAGTTCTGTAAAATAGGCACCAATGAAACATTGGAGGTTATCATGCCAATCTCACTTATTTTGGCTCTGTTCGCCCTGATCGCACTAGGTGCATGGGCATTTTTCCGCTTCTATAGCAAACATTACTTTGGTGAAGACGCGCCAGAACAAAGCGCGCAAGTGACCATATTAGACAAGCAAGCCATAGAAGTTCCGGATGCCGAGTTAGGTCAAGACGACCAAGAATATTGGATCTACGTTCAACGTGGCGCTATTGGCCCTAAACGCGAATTCCAAATCGGTGTGCACTATTACCACGCGCTGAATCCTGGTGATAAAGGCACACTGACCTACCGTGGCGACAAGTTTTTACACTTCGCCCTAAAACGCTAACCTACGGCAACAGCCAACGAGTCTTGGCGGATTTCGAGAATAGATAACTCATCCCCAAGGCTCCTGCACCACTCAAAACAATCCACACCGGAATCACCCATGCAGGGTGACCTTCATACCAACCAAACGCTTTCATCGGCCACAAGAAGATTGGGTGTAACAAATAAATCCCTAAGCTGTGCTGACTAATAAAGCTCACTACTTTTTGTGTCTTCGGTGCCAAACCTTCACCGAAGTAGCGACATAACATAAAGATCATTGATGCCGCTAAAATCACATTCAATGTTTTGTAAGAGAACCAGCGCCCTACGGTGTACTTGTCCAATTCCAAACTGTTGGTCACCACCATGGTGAAAGTCACGGCCAAAGCGACTAACCCTAAGCCAGTAAAGATCGAAACGGTAGAGCGACTGAGAGGCATCTTTTTAAATAGTACATAGCCGAGCGGCAAATACCCCATGTAAAGCCAGTATTGATTACTCCAAGGACCATCAATCTTAAATAGGAACAAAGTACTGGTCAGTAGCCAAACAGCAAGATACGCATAGAGGACGTTCTCATCGCAATTGCGGACCACCCATTGGAATAACGGAATAACAAAATAGAGCGGGATAAAGTAGTAGAAGAATCCAAGGTGGTAGTAAGTCGCATGATGTGGGCTATTACCAACGACTTCTTTGACGGTCTCGAAATCAAAACCTTGCGCTGTCCAACCGGATAGATAGGCGTAGAACATCGACCAAACTAAGAAAGGCACCAACACTTTACCCAAACGCCGTTTAACGTAGTACTTGGCATCAAAAGGACGCGTATCACTGAGCATCAGCGCACCAGTGATCAAAATGAATACGGGCACCGCCCAGCGAGTCACACTGTTTACGCCTACCGCTGTCAACCATTGGTCAAATGGAATCACTCCCAACTCATTACGATATGGCGCTAACACATGAATGGCAATCACCGCGACCGCAGCGACACAACGTAATAAGTCGAAAAACAGAACCCTTTCTCTCATACCCTTACCTACTTTGATTGGCTTTACGTCTATAGCATAGGGTAATTTTCATCCAGTGAAATAGTTAACAATCTGTTTTTGCTTATTTTTAACTCAGCGATGACGCACCAATATCATTGATTTGCACAATGGTTAGCGATAAATCCTATTGTACAAATAGGATCAGCACCCCTAAGCTTTCTCAGATATGAAACAGATTTAACCGTTTTATTCCATTAGGATGCTGGACAGATTATTAAGAGAGGTCTTTATGAAGAAAACATTATTAGCGTCACTGGTTTGTGTAGTGGCTTTAGCTGGATGTAATCAAAAGGAAGAGACCGTGGCACCAACACAATCGCAATCGGAAGCGAACCCTATCTGCAGCGCTGAAAACCTTGCTGGCGGCTGGTCACAAGGTGAAGTAACACCAGAAGCTCAGCAAGCACTCGACTTTGTACTTGGTCAGATGAATACCGCGGCTAAGCTAAAAGAGATCTTAAGCGTACGAACTCAAGTGGTGAATGGTCTTAACTACGCCATTGAATTCGAAATGGACAATGGTGAAGTATGGAACACCATCGTTTACCGCTCACTGAAAGGTGATATGGAAATGACGCAACCTGCACAACAAGGTCGTCTTTGCCCATAAGCAAGACTTGCTGATTTGCGATACTGAATCGTAAAAACAAAAATGGCTCCCAATATGGAGCCATTTTTTATTTCTAAGTCGTAAACCGATTTAAGCCGTAGCCACTTTGGCCTTTGGTAGCTTGATAGAAATTAGCGTTGTTAGTGCTAAGAAAGCAAAAGACACCCACAAACATGCCGCTAGACCCGCTTCTTGGTAAATCCAACCAGACAGAACCGTACCAATCAAACGTCCCATCGCATTCGCCATATAGTAGAAGCCGACATCCAGTGATACTCCATCGCCCTTCGCATAACTAACAATCAGGTAAGAATGCAGAGATGAGTTCACTGCGAACACAGCGCCGAAAATCATCAAGCCCACCACAATAACAAGCTCTGGTTGCCAACCGATTTGCACGCCATAAGCAATCGCACCAGTAATGACAGCAAGGATACCTGCCCAAATTAATGCCGCGCTGCCATCTGGCACTCGACCTTGCGCTTTGCCGGTAATACGAGGCGCAAAACCTTGAACGAATCCGTAAGCAATCACCCAAGCCGCGAGGAAGCCACCCACCATCAAGTGATCCCAACCAAACACGCTGCCAAGATAAATCGGAAGAGCAACAACAAACCACACATCACGAGCGCCAAATAGGAACATACGTGCAGCGGAAAGAATGTTCACCGATTCTGACTTAGAGAAAATTTGACGGAACTTAGGTTTGCTCTTCGCCTTACCCATATCCGCTTCTAGCCAGATCAAGCTGCATACAAACACAACAGCCAGCACACTTGCCATGATGACCATCGAAGTTTGGAAACCAAACGCCGACAGCAACAAACCACCAACAAAGAAACCCGCACCTTTCAGCGCATTCTTCGAGCCCGTTAAGATCGCAACCCACTTATAAAGTGCACCTTGCTGCTCGTCTGGCACCAAAGTTTTGATCGCGCTCTTGGCACTCATCTTATTTAAGTCTTTGGCAATACCTGAAATTGCCTGCGCCGCCATTACCCAAGGAATGGTCAACCAAGCATTGGGCACTGCCAACATCAGCAAGGCAAAAATCTGCATCCCTAAGCCGACGTTCATGGTTTTGTTCAAACCAAGTCGAGCACCTAGCCAGCCACCAACCAAGTTGGTCACTACGCCAAAAAATTCATAGAAAAGGAACAGCGAAGCAATGGCTAAGCTTGAGTAGCCTAAGTCATGGAAGTAAAGCACCACCAGCATACGGAGTGCACCATCCGTCACAGTGAAGTTCCAATAGTTGAACGTCACCAGCATATACTGACGGATACTTTTACTTAGTTTTGAAATCATAACGACCTCAGATGTACAGCATTTAGAGCATTTAGATCATGATGTTCCAAATGCTCTATGACCTGAACACCAGCATTGAGTCACCTCAACACTGGCGCTAAATTGTGAAACAAGAACTGATGAGAAATCTAAACATTATTTATTAATAAACAATAATTTAAATATAGAATCAGTAAGCAAGAATCACATAAATTGGTAAGCCATTAAGGCATAAAGAAAGCTTTTAGATCATGATGTTCCAAAAGCCCGATAAGCTGATCAAGCGTTTTGAGCCACACGCTCGATGTACTCAACTTGTACTGGTTTAGTGAAAGCACCAGGACGCAGCGCTTGCACTTCACGTACGATGTCTTCTAGCGCCCAATCTTTCTCTAGCAGTAGGTGCGCAGCGAACAAACCTGTGCGACCAGAGCCACCCATACAGTGCATGGCAACCTTGCCACCTTGAGCAAGAATCGAGTGAAGTTCAGGACTCGCTTGTGACCATTTTGCCGCGAACTCTTCGCCCGGAGCACAGTCATCTTCAATCTCAATTTGGAACCATTTCATGCCCAATTGTTGAGTCAATTCACCCAACGCAGACACGTCTTTTGCTGCTAGTTCAGCATTATCAAGGGCAGTAACAATCGCTTCTACGCCTTGCGCTTTTAGCTGCTCTAGCGAAGCTTGCAGTTCAACACCTTTGGTACCAGGACATGGAGTCAGTACCAAAGCGCCCGTTTCTAAATCTAATTGCCATGTAGGATGAGACATCTTAAAACTCCTTATGCCATACCAACGTTACGAACCAATTCTGCAGTACGCGTCGCGTAACCCATTTCGTTATCGTACCAAGCGTAAATCTTCACCATACGAGAGCCCACAACCATAGTTGATTGCGCATCAACGATCGTTGAACGTTGGTCGCCTTTGTAATCGATAGAAACCAATGGACGCTCTTCAAAGCCAAGGATGCCTTTTAGCTCACCTTCAGAAGCTTCTTTCAGTAGTGCGTTAACCTCTTCAACCGTGGTGTCACGTTTCACATCAAAAATGATGTCAGTAAGTGAGGCGTTTGCCAGAGGAACACGCACCGCGTGACCGTTAATCTTGTCTTTTAGGTCCGGGAAGATTTCCACAATTGCAGTCGCACTGCCCGTAGTGGTTGGGATCAAGCTCATGCCACATGCACGTGCACGACGTAGGTCTTTGTGCGGCGCATCCAGAATCGTTTGTGTGTTAGTTAAATCGTGAATCGTTGTGAATGACGATTGTTCAATGCCCAGTTTCTCGTGAATCACTTTCACGACTGGTGCAATACAGTTCGTTGTACAAGACGCTGCGGTTACGATGCGGTGCTGCGTTGGGTCGAAGATGTGGTCGTTCACACCCACTACGATGTTAGCTACGCCGTCTTCTTTTACTGGTGCGCTAACAACAACACGTTTTACGCCTTGTTCTAGGTATTTGTTTAGGAATGAGGTTTTGCGATGAACGCCCGTTGCTTCAATCACAACATCACATTGACCCCAGTTCACAGCATCGATATCACGCTCTTGTGAAGTCGTGATGCGCTTACCATTGATCACCATGTCTGTGCCTTCAACTTGCACTGCATGGGTCCAACGACCTTGAACTGAATCGAACTCAAGTAAGTGGCCAAGAGTCGCTGCATCACCCGCAACATCGTTGATGTGCACGAACTCTAGCTCTGGCCAATCAAACGCTGCGCGTAATGCCAAACGACCAATTCGACCGAAACCGTTAATACCTACTTTAATCGTCATAATCTTCTACCTTTAAGCTTTCGCTGGTTAACAGCACGCTGCACGAGCTTTGTCTTGCAAACGTGAAATATCGTCTTGGTACTCTTGCTTTAAGCAGTTCGAGGCCACCAAGTCATCAATCAATTTTTGCATCCATCCCGGTAATTGATCTGACAGCTCGTAGTACACCCATTGCCCCTGGCGTTTATCAACTAAAATACCATTTGATCTTAGCTGAGCCAGATGGCGAGAAATCTTTGGTTGGCTTTCTTGTAGCGCATGGGCTAAATCACCAACACAGGTTTCCCCTTCACGAACCACCAGCATTAAGCAACGCACACGAGTCTCGTCGGAAAGAAGTTTGAAGAACTGATGTGGAAGCATACTTACATACCTATATATGGATATGCGCATATAGTTATTTAAAAATAGGATGCCGTCAAGCGATCGTGCTCGACTGTAATAAAAGTTTAATATTTGATCAGATTAGGCGCCAGAAAAGGTCTGACTCCAGCGAACGGCTTCGCCAAGTTCAGACTTCACGTCATCGACAGAAAGACCGAGTTGCTGGGAGAATTGCTCCACGCCTGCCCAGTCTGCACGCTCGTAGCACTCTTCAATTGCCAGTAACGCGCCGTATTCACCTTGGCGATGCAACAAAGCTTGCTGCACGGAAGGGCTTAACGGTAACTGGCCAACTAAAGATTCGACAGACAAATCGAGCATGGCATCGAGAATCGACAACAAGCCAACCATAAAACCCTGCTCGTTGAGATGCGAAAGAGGTTGATAGCGCGACATGGCTTCGCAGAATTGAGCGCGTTGCAAAGATAAGTTGTACAACTCACGCGGCTTCTTACTGGAGATATAAGACGCCACCACCAGCGAGACAAACATTTTGAGCTTCTCTTGCCCAAGGTAAATCAAAGCTTGGCGGAATGAAGTAATGGTCACTTCTAATGTGGTCGATTGCGTGTTTACAAAACGCAATAACTTGTACGACAGCGTGACATCTTGAGTAATGATGTTTTCAATCCGGTCGAAGTCAGGATCGGGAACACACACTTCTCTAAATAACTTAAGTGCCAGTACTTGCTCGGGGCTTACGTATTTAGTCTGCATCACTTCCGGCTTACTGAAGAAGTAGCCTTGGAAGAATTTAAAGCCCGCCTCTTTAGTCGCTTCAAACTCAGCTTCGGTTTCGACCCGCTCAGCTAAGAAGTGGTATTTGGTGCGCTTTTTGGTGTGCTTCTTAACTAAATCGCACGCATTTTTCAGCCCCATCGCCATGATGTCGAGTTTCACGATATGAACATAAGGCAGAAAACGACGCCATTCGTCAGTCAAAGTGAAATCATCGAGCGCGATCAAGTAGCCTTCACGGTACAGTTCGCGAATGGCTTCAAGCAGTTCATCGGTTGGTTGGCAGGTTTCGAGTACCTCAACCACGATTTTGTTTTTCGGCAAGCTTCTTGGCAGCCGACGCAACAAACTTTGGTGAGGAAAATTGATGAAACATCGCGAAGATGCAATCAGAGGATTGGTTCCGACAGAGAGAAAGTTCTCTACTATCAATCGGTATGTCGCCCTGTTTGAATCGATGTGTGCAGGATAGGCATTGCTTTCACCATCACGAAACAACAACTCATATCCCAGCGTCTGTCTTTTTCGATTAAAGATAGGCTGGCGGGCGACATACGCATTTTTCATTCGAAATTATTGTGCTTTTTATAATTTGTTACTTAGCTGCCGCTAATAATGCACCACATCCCATGAACATTGAACCGAATACTTTATTAATTTTGCCCATGATCTTATCTGAGCGAATAAAGCGCCCCATTTGTGCAGCCAAACTGGTGTAACCCAGCATCACAAACGCATCAATGGTTACTGTGGTCACACCCAATACCAACAGCTGCGTCAATTGGTCTTTCGCTGGGTCGATAAACTGTGGAAACAGTGCCACCAAGAAGACGATCGATTTTGGGTTTGTCAGGTTAATAAGAATGGCTTTGTACAACAGAGAAGTACCTGACATGACTTTGTGGCTCTCGGTTGCAACCAAACCAGACGTATCACGCCACTTTTGAATGCCAAGCCAAACAAGGTACGCCGCCCCCACCCACTTGATCACGGTAAATGCCGTTGCCGATTGCGCGACCAACGCACCGATACCAGCACCAACCAGAGCAATATGAATCGCCAAACCAATTTGTAAACCAACGATAGCACCCAATGACTTGCGCGTGCCGTAACTCAAACCATTGCTGATTGAGTTGACGGTACCAGATCCCGGAGCCAGACTAAAAACGATTGCTGTTACCACATAGGCTAACCAAACGTGGGTATCCATTGCATTTCCTCAATAATTCTTCGATGATACATCGCGTAAACAACGTATCTTCAGGTAATCGACTAATGGCTATTAACCATTCACCTTTGACTTATACTCAAGAGACTTTATTTGAGCAAGCAATAGGTGGTCCGATCGCAGCACTTTGGCAAGAACGCCAAGAAGGCTTTGTAAAAGGGACAGAGAAAAAGAAAATCTACTGGTGCAAACTCACCAATCCTGAGCACACAAAAGCCGTGCTGATCGTTAACGGTCGCATTGAAGCTTCCTGGAAATACCAAGAACTGTTCTACGACCTGTACCGACAAGGTTATGACGTGTATTCGTTTGACCACCGAGGACAAGGTTTATCAGATCGCCTAATTCCAGACTCAGACATGGGTCACGTCTATGACTTTAATGATTACATTGAAGATATGGAATTGGTGCTGCAGCAACTTGATTTAAGCGGATACCAACAGCGCTTTATCATTGCCCACTCTATGGGCGGCGCGATCGCCACACGCTACCTGCAAACGCATCCAGAACATAACTTTGATGGTTTGATTCTGAGTTCCCCAATGTTTGGTATTAACCTACCGTGGTATCTCAGCCCTATCGCGATTCCGGTCAGCCAAATCTTAGCGGCAGTTTCGACAAAACCTAGCTATGCTCCGGGACATAAGGCGTATTACACAAAACCGTTTGAAGATAACCCCCTTAGCCAAAGCTACGATCGTTATCATTGGTTCCGTGGTTTATACAACGACAAACCCGAACTACAAGTCGGTGGGCCAAGCACTCGCTGGGTTTGGCAAGGTTTAATGGCTGCCAAGCAATGTATTTTGCTGACACGCCAAATTAAAGTTCCGGTTTTATTGGTTCAGTCAGGTAACGATCGCATCGTTAGTAACGCCGCGCAGCAACGCTTTATCGACAAACTAAGTAAGACCAACCCCAATGCCAGCCTAGTTTCGATTGCTGGTGCAGAGCACGAAATTTTGTTCGAAAAAGACCAGTATCGTAACCAAGCTCTGGACGCTGTCTTTTCCTTTATGCGTGCTCAAAGCGCATAAAATGAATTAAAGAGGAAATACGAGGTCTGCGATTTACCCTCTTTTTCCTCCTTATTTTGGCGTAAACTTCATCATGTTCCCCGCACTCGGAGCAGTACGACCTAGTCAATCTACTGCGCTCCGTGTGCAATCAACCTGTTCTACTCTATCCGAACCGTTTACGAGGGCTTCATGAGCACATCGCTACCTTGCAAAGAGATCACTAAAATCGTTGCCTCAGATCTGGATGGCACTTTACTCGCACCAAACCACCAGCTAAGCGCTTACTCGAAAGAGACGCTCAAAGCGCTGCATGAACAAGGCTACACATTTGTCTTTGCAACGGGTCGCCACCACGTAGACGTTGCAAGCATTCGTCGCACGGTAGGTATTCCGGCTTATATGATCACTTCAAACGGCGCTCGTGTGCACGACCAAAATGATCAAGAGATGTACAGCCAGAACGTACCGGAAGATTTGGTTCAGCCAGTGATCGACACGATCAAAACGGATCCTGAAATACTTATCCACATGTACCAAAACGACGACTGGTTGCTGAACAAAGACGACGAACAACTGCGTGATTTCCATGAAGAGTTCACTTACAAGTTGTACGACCAAGACAATGCGCCAACAGACGGCATTGCAAAAGTGTTCTTCACCCACCCAGCGCAAGACCATGAACACCTTGTTACCTTCGAAACGAAGCTGCGTGAACAGTTTGGCGATCGACTAAACATCGCCTTCTCAACACCTTGGTGTCTGGAAGTAATGAGTGCGGGTGTTTCTAAAGGTGACGCTCTAAAAGCAGTGGCAGAATCAATTGGTTTGACACTAGAAAACACCATTGCGTTTGGTGACGGCATGAACGACGTAGAAATGCTATCGATGGCGGGTAAAGGTTTGGTGATGGGCACCTCTCACGAAAAAGTGATGAAAGCACTACCAAACAATGAAGTGATCGGCAGCAACGCCGACGATGCGGTTGCACACTACCTGCAAGATCATCTGCTATAACCAGTATTAGCTACCAACAGTAGGTTATCGGCAAAATCACAAAGGGCTGCACTATGCAGCCCTTTTCTATTATCGCTGACTCGGCAACTTCTCTTTGCCGAGGATTGCTTGCCACTCTTCTTCGCTCACCGGCATGATCGATAAGCGATTGCCGCGTTTCACCAATGGCATGTTTTCTAGCTCTGGCATTGCCTTCATGACCGACAACGGAATCAAGCGTTCAGTCTTACGTACAAACTCGATATCCACCATTATCCAACGCGGATTCTCTGGGTCGGATTTAGGGTCGTAATAATCACTCTCAAGGTCAAACTGGAAATGATCGGGATACGCTTCACGAGTCACTTTGGCAATACCTGCCACACCCACGTTCTTGCAAGAGGAATGGTAAATCAGCACCAAGTCACCCAATTTAACTTGGTCGCGCATCATATTACGCGCCTGATAATTACGAACTCCCTCCCAACATGAAACCTTTTGGGTTCGAAGCGTGTCAATAGAAAAGGTATCTGGTTCTGTTTTAAATAACCAATATGCCATAATGCCATCCGATGCAGATTGAGTAATGAGGAAGATATAACATGAAGGCTTTGAAAAACCCAGTGGCATTAGCCACACTGCTGGTGCTGCAAGCATGTAGCATGCAACCACAGCAGTCCGATGCAGACGCCCCAACCACTCCGCCTGCGTCCTTAGATAAGCCTGAAACCATCTTACCTCAAACCTTTATGCTGCGTGGTGAAGTCGTGATTGGGCATGAAAGCCAGTACATCACACCTTGTGGTAGCGACAAACAATATTGGTTGCAACTGTCACCACAACAGGTGCAACGAGCCATCGCATTAACCAATGAACCTTATCAAACCATGTATGGAGAGGTGATTGGTCATCTCAATCCTCCTGGTGTTGATGGTTTCTCTGCAGACTTCGACGCGAACTTCGTAGTAGAGCAAGTAAACTTCCTCACCACAGAAAACCCACAACGCTGCAAACAAACCAGTAAACCGACACGAGTCTTTGGCAACGAACCATCGTGGTCAGCCAGCTTTGAAGGCAACGCGCTCAAGTTCCAGCAAATGGGTAAGTCGACACAAACACTCGAAATCGACAGCAGTAAACTGCAACCTCGCCAACGCACCTACCAACTTAAGGATGGTGAACTGCGCATGACCGAGAACTTGTGTTCAGACACCATGAGCAACTCTCTCTACGGCTGGAAAGCGACGCTAGAGCATGACGATAAAACCTACCAAGGCTGCGGTATGGCGGCCAACGTAGACTCAACACTCGAGTGGGTGAACACTTACGTGGCGACATCTACCCAGTCACAAGGCTTCGAAGTGCAGATGACACTCAACAGCGACCACAGTGCCATCACCAAATACAGCTATTCAGACGGGCAACCGCCATTGATTGAACGCGGCTACTGGCAACAGCTGAGCCCATCGCAAGTACAAGTATTGATGACTCACCACCAGCAACAACGCTTAATGACCGAGCGCCTATTTACTCGCGAAGGCAACCAGCTGAAAGCAGTCAAAGAGAAAGTGGGCAATTTGGTTTATCCCATTGCCGATGGCGGCTTAGTGCTATACCCAGCAACAGTGCGTAACTCAGGTATTGAACAAGCTGCTCCTGAACGCGGTAGTGCGCCAATTGCAGCTGCGGATATTCCATCCAGTGCCGAATTTAATTCAAAAGTGGATGCGGCGGTACGTAACTACTTTTTCATTAATCAAACCAACCCAAGCAATAACCAATACCGTTGGCTGACTTACGATCTGAATGGCGATGGTGATGAAGAATTACTGGTGCAACTTGATTGGTGTGGCTCTGGCGGTTGTACTCTACTCGTCTTCGAAAACTACGAAAAAGAGTGGCGCTTCAACAGCCGTATGACGTTAGTACAAAGCCCAATTATGCTTGGTCAACAAACCTCGCACGGCTGGCGTGATCTCATTTTCAATGTCAGCGGTGGCGGCGCAACGACTGGGCAACACGTGATGCAATACACAGGCGTGAGCTACCCAATCAACCCAAGCTTGGCGCCAAAAGCGAACAAAGAGCAAGTCAGCGGCGTACGTCTGTTCTCAGACGGCATCAGCCCTGTTCGCGATGGAGTGCGCTTGTAATGGTGCAGCCTTATCCACATTGTGGCTTCCAGTTCAACTGCATCTGTTCACTGCTGCCTAAGTTAAGCAGTGAACAATCGCTGATGCTGTTAATGCACCCTAATGAACTGACGCGCGATACCAACACTGGCAAACTGCTCGCCCAGTGCCAACTGAATGTCACTCAAGTCGTTTGGGACCGAAAAACGCCACCAGCAGAGTTGTTAGAAACGCTAGCGAATCCAAGCCTGCTGCCAGTACTGCTATTCCCAAGTGAAGAGAGCCTAACGCTTGAACAAGTACAGCAA
Source organism: Vibrio sp. HENC-03 (assembly GCF_000305755.2). Lineage (NCBI taxonomy): Bacteria > Pseudomonadati > Pseudomonadota > Gammaproteobacteria > Vibrionales > Vibrionaceae > Vibrio > Vibrio sp. HENC-03. The sequence goes on from NZ_JH976064.1 coordinate 1,031,854, forward strand.
CAAAGTACCGAGCAAGACAGACAACCGTTGTACATCATTCTTGATGCAACTTGGCAAGAGGCGCGCAAGATGATCAACAAAAGCCGATGGCTAGAAGGTATCGCGATGATGGGCTTAACCACTCAAGTCGATTCCCAGTATCAACTGCGTCGCAACCAACAAGAAGGTAACCTATGTACCTTTGAAGTAGCTGCGCAATTGCTCGGACAACTTGGTGAAGAGCAAAACCAGCAACAGATGCTGGACTTCTTCGAGCAATACCTTCCTCGTTTCCAAGCCGAGAAAAGTGGTCACGAGTTCAAAGTCTAACGCCCTTAAGAATCAAAAAACGCAGCTTTAACGCTGCGTTTTTTATTGGATGCTGTTTCACGTGAAACAAAACGTTAGAGCTCTTAAGCTCAATTAGAGCAAAGCACATTAAAACAAACGTGTCGGTTCACCTAAGTAATAACCTTGCAGATAGTCCACACCCATGTCCTGAGCAATATCGCACACCTCTTTGTTATGCACGAACTCCGCGACGGTCTTAGCATTAAATACCTGACACAAACGCACCAACTGCGAGGCAATCTTGCGCTGCTTTTGGTCTTTGTCGATGTAGCGAATCAAACTGCCATCGAGCTTTATCACTTCCGGCTCTAATTTTAGGATCTCATCAATATTGGAGTAACCCGAACCAAAGTCGTCAACAATGATGCGAGCGCCTAGGCTTCTAAAGTGGCTACACACCTCAATCATTCGTCCGTAGTCTTTGATTTGCTCCGATTCCAACACTTCTAAACCAATCCGTCTTGGGTCGTTAAGCTGGGTAATGGCATGTTCAAGCAACATCAAGGTTTTATCGCTGAGTAAATCCTGAGGTGACAAGTTAATTGAGAAGTCACCATGCTGGTCTTTCATGTAGTTGAGTGTTGAGCGAATCATGTGACGACTCAAACGCGTGTACAAATGCGTATCAGAAATGATGGGTAAGAAACGCCCCGGTGCAATGATGCTGCCATCCTCTTCCATGATACGCACCAAACACTCTTGGCTCGCTGGACGATGACTATAGGCGTGCACAATTGGCTGACTGTAGGTAATGATGTTCTGCTTGAGAATGGCGCGACTCACACAGCTTAGCCAACCCAACTGCTCTTTCCGCACATCTTCATTGACCTCAATGTCTTTGGCATTACAGATGTGAGTATTACTGCGCACCCCTGCTCTTCGTGCTTCAATGCCTTTGAGGAGCAATTCATCCGGCGATGCGGTTGGGAAATCACGACGGCTAACTAAGCCACCGCACAATGAAATCGAAAGGTAATCAATGTCCCTTAAGCCACTTGGTTCAAAGTTGGTTTGCTCAACCGCATCAGCAAAGCGAGTAAAGTGTTGCTTGATCGCTTCACTGCTGGTGTCAGCTTTAAATAAGAACGCCCACTCACCAACACCAATGCTATAAAGTTGCAGCGCAGCCGGTTTACCAAGGCGTTTACGCAGGCGATTGCTAAAGTGCATCGACAAGTCTTTCAGCAGCTGGTCGCCAACGCGATAACCGTACTTTTCGTTGATATGGCTAAAGTTAAGCAGTTTGAGCGTTAGTAAATGTTCATCGGCATCAATGCTGATCAAACGCTCTTGCAGCGCAACGCGATTTTGTAATCCTGTACGACTATCTCGGCGGAAGCTCTGTTCTAGCTTTTTCGCTTGGCGATCGAGTTGATAGCCCATATGAGCATTCATGTTGTTGAGATCGCCAATCGCATTGCGGATCAGACTAAATAAGGGAGAGATAGAAGTGCTCACTTCTTGCTGTGGCATGTTAAGCGCAGTAACTTCATCCCCTTCACGCATCGCCAAATAAGTCAGGCTATGGTGCAGAATTTCTTGTTGGTGATTCTCGCCGTACAACTCACCCATGCAGTAACTGCCCGAGGTGTGAGAAATGTCCGTGAAGGCACGAACTTCATCGCTGCTATCAATAAAATCAAGTCGCGATGCGCAGTTATAAATCATCACGGCTTCAGGTTGATGCATGGAAAGCTCCACCACCCCATGGCGAACTTGCTCAAGCGTTAACGAAGGATGGTTGTAACAGAACTGCACTTCATCACCCAAGCACCAAGGGCGATCGAAGCTCATGCTGCCGTCGGGATGGATTTCCGTCACGGCACACACCTCTTTGCGCCCAATGGATTCGCGATAAAGTGGGAAATTCAGCAGTTGATTAAGCGTCAGGTCGTGCCCGTCAGCAAGATAGTGCTTGTAGACTTCCAACGCTTTTCGCTCTCCTAGACGATACAAACGCGTCCCTTTGGCGTGAGTAACCTTGTGCGGCATACCAATTGGGTTCCACTCAGAATATGCACTCGTCCATGTTTTCAAGGTATCGCTGTGCAAGGCAACCGCGACAACCGCTTCGTCATAAACTTGGTCTTGATGCAGAACCCAACAACCATCATCGATGGTTTGAGCCAAACCGCCAGAAACCTTCGGACCATCGGCATCAAATACGCGATACACCGGATAATCACGGCGTTCGATTTGGACAGAAAAGCTAATAATGGCTTTGGAGTTATCTTGCAGTTGTAAAGCTTGCTTGAGATCGTAGCCATCGATATCTGGCGAGAAAGAATAATGCTGAACCGCAGACGTGAGTGTGGTTTGTTCAAACTCCATCACACACACTAAGCAGCCATGGTTGATGATTTCACCTTCCAAGATAACGTGACGGGTGCTGTGACCGATGATGTGCGTGTTGGGTAATCTTTCGAGTATTGCCCGAGCGAGCGAGACAGCGGAGTCGCGTGATTGGGTGGATAAGAGTTGCGCCAGATAACGTTTATCTGCACAACACTGAGAAGTGACTAAAAAGTCATTAAGCTGATTCACATTTTGAACCAGTTGAGAGAATGCTCGCATTTACCCTACCACTGCCGTCATCAAGCCACACCACATGAAAGTGGTTTTATTATTTTACTTTGATGAGAGTAATTTACGTAGCTTTAGGCGGCTTTTCTAGGGTCAGAATTAAGATTGCATGGATTAATGCGAAAGCGATTACAAAAGCGCGAGTAACGACTGCAAGTTATTGATTTCAATGTCAGGTAACGTTCGCGTTTTTGCCTGAGTAATGACATTTTTATTCATATCATTGAACCAGCATGCGGCAAAACCCGCGAGTTTCGCACCTTGAACGTCTGTTACTAAGTGATCACCGACATGAAGAATGTGCTCACTAGGCAAATCAAGAAACTGCTGCGCTTTGGTGAACATATCCGGCGCAGGTTTCGCGCTGCCATCCGGCCCTGCTTTCAGCACTTGTTGGAAATAAGGTGTGAGCCCTATTCTATCTAAATCCACATTACCGTTAGTGATTGCCACCAGCGGAATTTCTTGCCCCAGTTGAGCAAGTACATCGAGGCTTTGCTGTGGTACTTCAAAGCGGTTACGCCAATCTAAAGCAACCTCTACCGCGGCTTGCGCGGCAGAATGTGCTGCATCGTCATCGTAACCAACTTGGGAGAAGGCTTGCTTAAGTTGCACTAAGCGCCATACAGTGACATCACTCTTCAGCTCAGGTTGTTGCTGTAGAACACGTTGCTTGAGCGCAAACCAATCGGCTTTATCCATGTGAGCGATCGCCGGATGATGGTGTTTAAGCCAAGATAGCAACTCACGCTCCATACGAACTATCACTGGGTAGTTGTCATAGAGGGTGTCATCAAGGTCAAACGTCATCGCCTTAACAGGCGCGATACGGCGGTAGAATTTCATGGGATTCCTTGGTTAATCCGACTTGTCGTCGTTTCTCTTACGGGCTCTTGGATGCGCCTGATCATAAGCTTGCGCTAAATGTTGGAAATCCAAGTGGGTATAGATTTGGGTGGTGGAGATGTTTTCATGCCCCAATAGCTCTTGCACCGCACGTAAGTTATTGCTCGATTCCAGCATGTGCGTTGCAAACGAGTGACGCAATTTGTGCGGGCTAATGTGGCTCGCAACGGACTGTTTCTGTCCCCATTCCGCCATACGCTTTTGCACACTGCGATGTGAGATTCGTGTACCCAACTTAGAAACAAACAGTGCAGGTTCACCCGGCGCAGCTAAATCACCACGCACACGCAACCATTTACCAACCCATTCGGTTGCCATACCAGAGAATGGCACTTTACGTTCTTTGTCACCTTTACCAATCACTCGTAATTCGCCACTGCGTAGCTGAACATCACGTACATCGACGCTAACCAGTTCTGCCAAACGCAGACCAGCGCCGTACATTAGCTCCATCATGGCACGATCGCGCACCGCTAACGGGTCGTCCTCGTTCACTTCGAGCAATTGGTTTACTTCATCCACATCGAGGTTTTTCGGCAGTGGGCGTTTCTTACGTGGCGCAGAAACCCCTTTAGCAGGGTTCGCTGACATTTCTCCACGTAGGATCAGGAAATCGAAAAAGCTGCGTAGAGAAGATAAGCGCGTCGCTAAGCTGCTGGCTTTCATGCCTTCACGCATGCCTTTACCTGCCAATTGACGCACCCAACCTGCATCGACTTGCGACCAATCTTTCAAACCCATCTCAGCCAAGTGGTGAGCCATTGTTTCCAATTGTTGTTTGTAGTTGCGTTGGGTGTGCAGGCTAAGCCCCTTTTCGCTTCGCAGGAATTCGTAGAAGCGTTCAAGAGGCTTTTGAAGACTATTTGGCAGAGGAGTGTTGGGAGTTGTCGTCATCGTGACTTTGCCATACCAATGTTTGAGCGAGATGTGCCACTACTAAGGATAGGTGACGCAAAAACAAGGTATCCATATCTGGTTGGAAATGACCGCCATCCTCGCTAGAAAATGCCAGTACGCCAAGCGTCTGTTTTTTCACAAGCGGTAACACCACATAGGAACCCATTTCTGGAACGTCCATATCCCCAAACAACGCTTCGCGATCCACTTTACGCAGACGACCTAAGTACGCCTCTTTGCCGTTTAAGTGGTTGGTAGCAAAACGTTGGTAGCTTTCCTTACTCAATTGAGTCGCAGCATCACACTGGCTCAATAGACGCACATACGCCTTCAAACCAAGGTCTTTGGCTTTGAGTTCAATGGCGCTGATGACTTGCTTGAAGTCACCACACTTAAGGATTTGCCCTTGCAGATCCATGAACTCGTAGAAGGTGCGATCGTTGTTCGCGGCCAAAGACATCAGAGTAGTGATTTCTTCTTCTAACTCTTCAATTCGTTGGCGCTGGCGGTTCATTTGAATGTGAACCAAAGAAACCGTACCTAAATCTGTGTGTGGCAAAGATAGGCGATCGACCAACTCTGGACGCTGAACAAAGAAGTCTGGGTGGTCTTTTAAATATTGCGCCACCACTTCTGCAGTCAGCGCATCCGATTCAACTTCTGAGATTTGGTTTTCTTGCTCTTCAACTAGCACGACAATTGACCATCAAATACGTGAGTTGCAGGACCAGTCATAAACAGCGGTTTGCCTGGACCTTGCCAAGAGATGCGTAGGTCACCACCAGGAAGTGAAACTTTCACGTTCTCATCCAGTAGACCTTGCAGGATGCCCACCGCAACTGCGCCACAGGCACCGCTGCCGCAAGCTTGCGTTTCGCCCGCGCCACGCTCATACACGCGCAGACGAATGTGATTGCGATTCACAACTTGCATAAAGCCCGCGTTCACACGCTCAGGGAAGCGCTCATGTGATTCTAATAGCGGGCCAAGTGTTTCCACTTCAGCCGTATCCACATCGTCAACCACGGTCACCACGTGCGGGTTACCCATGCTCACTGCGCCACAGAACAGGGTCTTATCGCCTGCACGCATGATGTAGGTTTTCTCTTTCTGCTTCGCTTTGAAAGGGATCTTGTTCGGCTCGAACTCAGGTACGCCCATGTTCACCGTAACTTCACCATCGTCTTCAACATCAAGAATCATCTTACCCTTCTTGGTGCTCACGCTGATGCTGTACTTGTTGGTCAAGCCTTTCAAACGGACGAAACGTGCGAAACAGCGAGCGCCATTACCACACTGCTCAACTTCACTGCCATCGGCATTAAAAATGCGATAATGGAAGTCGCTTTCAGGATCATAAGGCGCTTCAACCACGAGCAATTGGTCAAAACCAATGCCCGTGTGACGATCCGCCAAACGACGGATCAAATCTTGCGAGAAAAACACGTTCTGGGTAATGCAGTCGACGACCATAAAGTCGTTGCCCAAACCGTGCATTTTGGAAAAGTGGAAATGCATTTGTTGTGTGTTACTCCGGTAGAATCTGTTCCAGCTGCCACAAACTGGTCAGCTCCTCACGCTGGCGAACAAGGTGGCTTTGGTTACCATCCACCATAACTTCCGCCGCTCGGGTACGAGTATTGTAGTTCGAAGACATCACAAAACCATAGGCGCCTGCAGAGCGAACCGCGAGTAGATCACCTTCTTGCAGTACTAGTGCTCGATCTTTGCCCAAGAAATCGCCCGTTTCACAGATAGGACCAACTAAGTCGTAAGTCTGTGCTTCACCTTCACGTGGTGCAACAGGAACAATATCTTGCCACGCTTGATACAGCGCAGGACGCATTAAATCGTTCATCGCCGCATCGATAATCGCAAAGTTCTTATGCTCTGTGTGCTTTAGGAATTCCACACGCGTTAGCAAGATACCGGCGTTAGCTGCAATCGCACGACCTGGTTCGAAAATCAGTTCAAGATCTTGATGGTTCTCAAGACGACCTAACAGCGCTTTCGCATAGTCAGAAGGCTGTGGTGGCAATTCATCACGATATACCACGCCTAGACCACCACCAACGTCCAAGTGACGGATGTTGATGCCTTGTGCTTTCAAGTCATCAATCAACGCTAATAGACGATCTGTTGCATCGATGAAAGGTTCAATCTCAGTCAGCTGAGAACCGATGTGGCAGTCGATACCTTGAACGTTTAGGTTTGGTAGGCTCTGAGCAAATTTATATACCGCAGGCGCACGGTCAAACGCGATACCAAATTTGTTGTCACGTAGACCAGTCGAAATGTAAGGGTGAGTCTTAGCGTCTACGTCAGGGTTAATTCGTAGAGAAATCGGTGCAACCACACCTAGTTCGCCCGCGACTTTGTTCAAGCGCTCAAGCTCAGGCTCTGATTCCACGTTGAAGCATTTAATGCCCAGTTCCAGTGCGCGCTTCATCTCTGCAGGCGTTTTACCAACACCGGAGAAGACCACCTTCTTCGCATCACCGCCAGCCGCGATAACACGCTCAAGCTCACCACCAGATACGATATCAAAGCCTGAGCCCAAACGAGCCAGTGCATTCAATACGCCAAGGTTTGAGTTTGCTTTTACTGCGTAACAAACAAGATGAGGATGCTGACCCACAGCGCTGTCAAACGCATTCCAGTGGCGCTCTAACGTCGCACGTGAGTAAACATAAAGAGGAGTGCCATGCTGCTCGGCAAGAGCTTGAAGTGAGACGTCTTCGGCCCAAAGCTGGCCATCATCCTGATAGTTGAAGTAATCCAAAATTTGCTTCCCTTAATTAATTCGACTGCTAAACCCTGATTTCACCCTAAGGGTGGCTAATTATTGTGACTGCTCGTTCTGCTGAGCGTCATCTGGGATGTAAAGTGAGCCCGATTGACCGCAACCAGCAAGTGTCGCTGCAACCATCACAAACAACACAGTAAGTAATTTTTTCATTTTGCATATCGTGATTATTAAACCAATGCCCCCTATAATCGCACCACACTCAGGAAAAGCAATAGGATAGACGGATGAACGATACTGAATTTCATCAACTCGTGGATGCGCAGATGCAACTCATCGAAGAATCCATCGATGATTCAGGTGCAGACATTGATTACGAAGTCACTGGCAACGTAATGACATTAGAGTTTGAAGACCGCAGCCAAATCATCATTAACCGCCAAGAGCCAATGCATGAGATCTGGTTGGCATCGAAGTCTGGTGGCTTCCACTTCAAGCTAGTCGACAACAAATGGACTTGCTCTAAAACGGGCATGGAACTGTTTGAAATGGTGAAAGAAGAGTGTGAAAAACACGCTGGTGAAACGATCGATTGGGCATAAGCCAAATGGGTCTTCGTGACGACCAGTCACCTAAACGAAAAAAGAGCACCGAGGTGCTCTTTTTTGTTATTCATTTCACGCGTTCACCGCTTTGGTTGGGCGAGTCGGCGTACAGCCATCATTACGGTAAGGGATAATGTAGGTGTTTCCTTCTTCCGGATGAATAATTTGGTAGTACTGCGGCAAGTTAAAGTTAATAAACTTCGACGATACACGATTATCATCTTTCACCGAGGTGTAGAAGCTGTTCACTGACGCAATCATTTCATCTTTCGAACCACTGAACTGGTGATAAACCTCAACTTGGTTTGACTCATCCAATACGTAGATATTGAAACCATCATCGGTGTCTTCAAAGAAGAACTGCACCAAACCTTCACTGGCGAAGCCATCCACTACTTCTGGTAGCTGGTACTCTTGCTCACGATCCAACATCAACAGCGGTGAACCTTTCAGCTTATTGGTTGAAATGCTGCGGTAGAAATCGACCGAGTTTTCCAGCTTCTGAACCGATACGCCACGACGCTCAAAGAACAAACCGTAAGTTTGGTTAGCAAGACGCATGGCTTTAAAGCGACGGCGTTTCTCTTGTTCAACCGGCTTCAAACGTAAGTCGATACACTCTGCCAATAGCTGATACACCATATTGCGCATCACGCCACGCATGTTCTTCGCGTAGCAGAATACATCCACCGACTCTGGCGGAATCGCATCTTGGTGCATTTTGCCAAGAATGGTCTTCAATGCATCTAGCATCGCAGTTTCGCCTTTGAAGTGCAGGGTACGCACTTCGTGCCATGAGTTGCGATAAACCAAATCGACACTGCCGACCAAGTTAATTTGCTCAGGGCCAAAGCTGAAGATATCAGTGTTCTTCACATCCACTTTGAGTGAGCGACCAGACAGCTCTGCAGTCGGATCATTTTCAAAGTTGATGAACATCGCCATCTGACTAATTTCGCACGGGCTACCGAGCGCTTGCATGGTTGGGCGACGCTTGCGTAACGAGAAGGTGTTACGTAGATCACTCACCATTTGGTAGAACTTATCGATGTCTAACTGCGCTTCACGCACCACCGCGTGCAAACGTGTTGACTCGGTAATCAAACCGTTGAAGAATGCCCAAGAAACCAACTTACTCAAGTACTCATGGTGCTCAAGACAAGGTTGCCCAAGAATGCGGTGCGCAATCAGTGGTTGCTTGTACAAGTACCAGCCTGATTTGTTCACCCCACCCTCTTTTACTTCAATAAAGCTTAAGTCAGGTTCGTGCAAATCTGGCGAGATCTGAGGGTTAAGCAAGGTAACCTTACCCGGCAGCACTTCGAATGCCGCGTACAGCTTACGGGCAAGAATACTGATGTCTTGCGGGCTGATCGCCGAAGTAATGTCGTTACGACGCGCAAACTGAATCAAGTTACGGTAGCTTTGCATCAAAGCATCCAACAGTGCATGGTGCACCACTTTCACTTGCTCTACTTTCCAGTTACGGCGATCGTCGAGCTCTGCTAATACCGCTTCATCCCAATCCCATTTCGCAATCATGTCGCTCAAAGCTTCACGGCGCCAAGCTACAGAACCTACATCAGGTTCACGAGACAGCTTTTCATGGGTTTTAAGGTAGAAACAGCGGCGAACCAAATCCAAACGTGTGTCGTCTTGGATTCGCTCTAGGTAACGCGTTACTTTCTCTAGCATCAAGTAGTACGCATCCATGCCGTACAAGTCAGGCTCGTGGGCAAAGAAGCGACGTTTGGTGTCGATGCTAAGAAGTTGTGTGTGCGGGTATTCCCACGAGTAAGCTTCAAGCAAGATCGCTTTCAACACGGATTTGTAAGGGGAATCGATACTCTTGTACAGCTGCCACAAGTTCGAGCCGAAGTACTCTTCAGCAGGAATGCGGTTAAGCTGACCAAAGTTGATCCACTCATCACAGTTGATGTAGCCATCTTTACAAAGCTGTGCAACGTACTCGTCGTAACACTCTTCCATTTCTGGTGGCACGATTTGCCACAACAAACGCTGTCCTGCCAGACGAACCGCAGAACGGTAGAATTCATCCAGCAGTAATAGATGCTGAGAAGAACCACAGTTATCGCCGGTCATCTCTTCAGAACGGTTGCTACGAAAACGCTCTTCATCCATTAAGAAGAAGTTCGCTTCTACACCTTGGCTTTGTGCCCAATCGGTGATCAGCAAGCATTTATTGGTCAGCAGTTCACGTTGGTCGTTACCCATCTCCGGTGAAATACACACCCAAATATCCAAATCACTTGAGGTACTTTGACCAATAGAAGAGGTACTGCCCATGGTGTACAAACCTAAGATCGCAGGTTGCTCTGCCGTCTTAAGCGCTTGACCGATTGTCAGTTGGGTATCATCAAGAAATTGTTGCTGGAGATCGTTCAGCTCTAGACCAAACACACCATAAGGTACGTCTGCATCGTAGTAGCCGGGAATAACAGGATGGTTGTAGTTCAACAAGGCAGGAATCAAGTGGAAGACTTGCTGGCTTTGCGAATCCATAAGCGCCAGCGCACGGTCGATCCGTTGCTGGTTCAGGTTATCTAATCGCTGAATAAGTTTTTGGGTGTAAGCCTGCAAGGGAAGTTCCTTGGTTGAACAATCACGAAAATCTGCTGATGTTTTAAACCAAAACGGTGTAAAAACGTGATCAATTTAACACTTTCATCAGGGTTGGTAAAGATTTCCACCCGCAAATAGTTGTGGTCTGAAAACCCCACACTAGTCGCAAAAATCGATAGCGCAGTAGTGTCGCTTGTATTCACCTATAACTAATAATAGTCCTTAGCCTAAATGAGAATCCAGTCACACTATTTTCATAACGTCATGTAATTCGATTCATGACACCAAGAGAAGCCTAACTAACATTAAGACTTTCACGCGTTGAGTGGTAGGATTAGGCAAAACTAAAACAGCATTGAGAAGACCATGACACAATCTACGCCAATTCGCATTGCAACTCGAAAAAGCCCTCTTGCCCTATGGCAAGCTCACTATGTAAAAGACGCACTTCAAGCCGCTCATCCAGGTCTGGAAGTTGAGCTGGTTACTATGGTGACCAAAGGCGACATCATTTTGGATACACCGCTAGCCAAAGTCGGTGGTAAAGGCTTGTTTGTGAAAGAGCTAGAAGTGGCAATGCTTGAAGGTCGTGCGGACCTTGCGGTGCACTCAATGAAGGATGTACCAGTAGACTTCCCTGAAGGTCTTGGCTTGGTGACGATTTGTGAACGTGAAGATCCACGTGATGCATTCGTTTCTAACACTTACAACAACATTGATGAACTGCCACAAGGCGCAGTGGTAGGTACTTGTAGCCTACGTCGTCAGTGTCAGCTAAAAGAATACCGCCCAGACTTAGTTATCAAAGAGCTGCGTGGCAACGTAGGTACTCGTCTAGGTAAGCTAGATGCAGGTGAATACGATGCAATCATTCTTGCAGCCGCAGGTCTGAAACGCCTTGAGCTAGAAGAGCGCATCCGTAGCTTTATCGAGCCAGAGCAATCACTACCAGCAGTAGGCCAAGGTGCAGTAGGTATTGAGTGTCGTGTGGATGACGAGCGTCTACTTAAACTGCTTGAGCCACTAAACCACCAAGATACGGCAGATCGCGTACGCTGTGAGCGCGCGATGAACCTCACCCTTGAAGGTGGCTGTCAGGTTCCTATCGGCAGTTATTCACTGCTTGATGGTGACAACATTTGGCTACGCGCACTGGTTGGTGAACCAGACGGCAGCCTAATTGTGCGTGGTGAAGTTCGTGGTCACCGCAACGATGCCGAAGCACTCGGTGTTCAACTGGCTAACGAGCTACTTGAAAACGGTGCGCGCGACATCCTAACCAAACTGTACGCAGACCACGAATAATCATGGCAGTGTTGGTCACTCGTCCGGGAGAGCAAGGCATGGCGCTTTGCTCTCTGCTCGAAAGGCACGGCAAAACTGCAATTCATCATCCTCTGATCGACATCGTCGCCGATCTCAGCGACACACAACTCTCCAAATACATTGAAACCGCTCAAATCATCATTGCTGTTAGCCAACATGCGGTGCAATGCGCAGAGCAAATCTTGCAGAACCACGCTAAATCATGGTCTAAGCAGGCTATATACCTTGCCGTTGGTCAAAAAACAGCACACTATTTGAGCAAATGTACCCAACAGAAAGTACACTATCCACAAGTCAGTGATAGTGAGCACTTGTTGCAGCTTCCCGAGCTAAACAATGTAGAAAAACAAACAGTTCTGATCCTCCGTGGCAACGGTGGTAGAGAGCTGATAAAAGATGCATTGGTGAGACGTGGAGCAAAAGTTCACTATAGTGAGACTTATAAGAGAGAATTTATCCCATTCGATCCAGTAAGCTGTGTCTCACTATGGAAAACCCAACAAATCGACCAGATTATCGTCACCAGTGGTGAACAACTGGATTATTTGTGCAGCCAATTGACGTCAGAGCAATTGACTTGGCTTAATCAACAAGAGTTGTATATCCCCAGTCAGCGAATCGCTGACATCGCAATTCAACGGGGCTTCACTCAGGTCAGGTGCACAGGAAGCGCATCCAACCAAGAATTACTGGCTGCTCTCCAGCCCTAGCTACACAGGATATAGGCATGACAAGTAAAAATAACGACCAAAAGAATAACGATAAAAACCTTTCCGAAGAAACCACATCGGCACCGCTAGCTGAAAAAGACACGCCTAAGAAGGAATCTGAACCAAGCAAGGCAGAATCAAAGCCTGCTGAGCCAACCAAACCAGCAGAACCAAACAAAGTTGAATTTGAAGAGAAGCAAGGCAAACGCGGCGTCAAGCTGGGTACTGTTGCTATCGTCTTATCACTGATTTTTGGTGGCGGTCTCACTTACAAAATGCTTGAGCAGCAATCTGAATACCAAACTCAGATCGCTCAACTGCAAAGCCAACTGGAACAAGCTCAATCAGCAATGAAGCAAGAGCTTAGCCAAGTAAAAGAAGAAACCATTGAAAAAGCGACCACTGTCACTCACAAAGCAGAAGTGGTACTGGGTCAGCAACAAAAGAGCATCGAAAGCCTACAACTGGCTGTCGCTGATGTGAAAGGTCGTCGTCCAAACGACTGGCTACTAGCAGAAGCTGACTACCTAGTAAAACTGGCAGGTCGTAAATTGTTCTTAGAGCACGATGTAGAAAGCGCGACTCAATTGATGGAAAGCGCGGACCAACGTATCGCTGCGCTGAACGATCCAAGCTTGGTCGGTCTGCGTAAAGCCATGGCAAATGACATTACTAAGCTGCGTGTTGTTCCTTTGGTAGACCGTGATGGCTTGGTATTGCGCCTCACAGCGCTACAACAGCAAGTCGATAAACTGCCACTTGCGAATGCTTTGCTACCAGAAGCAACTGCGGTAGAGAAACAACAAGTGTCTGAGGATATTGCAAACTGGCAAGATAACCTGATGACGTCATTAAAAGACTTCTCAGAAAACTTCATCACCTTCCGCACTCGTGACGGCAACGTAATCCCTCTATTGTCACCACAACAACATTTCTACTTGAAAGAAAACATCAAAGCGAAGTTAGAGACGGCAATCAAAGCGGTTTACCAAGAGCAAGGTGAAATCTACACCACCTCCCTAGAGACAGCAGACAAATGGGCAATGGCATTCTTCAACCAAGACGACAACTCGGTGAAAGAATTCAACAAAACACTGAGCCAACTGAGCAAGCAAGACATTCAAGTTGAATACCCTGCGAAGCTAGAAAGCCAAAACCAACTCTCTGATGTGATTCGTGAACGCCTACGTCGTGAAGTGACCACAATGACAGGTACGGAGGATAAGTAATGGTTCGTCTTATTTTCCTATTTGTTGTTCTTGGTGCTGGCCTGTTCGTTGGCACTCAATTCTCTGGTCAGCAAGGTTATGTCCTGATCTCAATCGCGAATACAACGATAGAGATGAGTGTCACTACTCTGGTGATCTTTGTGATTGCCGCATTAGCCGCGTTGTTCTTCTTAGAGTACCTAGTCAAGAAGTTGGTGTACGCAAGCTCAAGCACTTGGAACTACTTTAGCGTGCGCAAAATGCGTCGCTCTCGTCGCTACACCAACGAAGGCATCATCAAGCTACTTGAAGGTGACTGGAAGGGTGCAGAGAAGAAAGTGACTCGTTGGGCAAATCATCACGACATGCCTCTCCTGTGTTACCTAGTGGCTTCAGAGGCAGCACAAGGTCAAGGTGACAAAGCAAAGCGTGACCAGTATCTAGAGCTAGCAAGTCAGCAAGAAAATGCGCACCTAGCAGTAGAACTGACTCGTGCAAAACAGTTTATTCGTGATAACGAATTCGAATCTGCATTCGATACACTGCAAGCACTGAAAGGTCAGTACGCAAATAACTCGATTGTTCTTAACCTGCTAAAGACCACTTACATGCAGCTTAAGCTGTGGCAACCGCTGATCGATCTGATGCCTCAGCTAAGCAAAGCCAAACTGGTTACGGAAGAAGAGCAAGCGGAGCTGGTTCAGAAAGCACAATGCGGCTTGCTACACGAAGTGGCTCAGCAGCAAGGCAGCGAAGGTCTTATCTCACACTGGAATGGTTTGCCACGTAAGGCAAAACAAGACGCTCATTTGATCGGTTGTTTTGCTCACGAGCTCATCTCACGTAAAGCAGATAACGAAGCATTCACAGTAATCAAAGAAGCACTGAAGAAAAGCCCAACAGCAGAGCTCTACCAATTACTGCCAGAGCTAAACCTACCGGATAGTCACCCAGTCATCGTATTCTTGGAAGGCGTCTTGAAACGTGAACCAGAAAACGCAGCGGCACAAAGTGCATTAGCGCACTTCTTCTTCCGCCAAGAAAAATGGCAAGAAGCGCAAGAGCACTTTGAGGTTGCGCTAAAACTTCGCTCAGACGTTTCTGACTATGCTTACCTAGCAGACACACTAGAGAAGCAAAACCTGACAAAAGCGGCTCACGAGGTCTCTCGTAAAGCGCTAACGCTAGTTCAAAACAACTAAGCGATTCAGAAAGTAAAAAGCCGACAGTAAACTGTCGGCTTTTTTATTGCCTGCAATTTCTCACACCCTATCATCGTACGACTGACTCCCCCAAGAGCAGGGTTCTCTCTACTGACTGCACCTGATTAGAAATAATCATCAAAGCTTCTGTCATTCATTCCAAACCGCTCTTCTTGGTGCCATGAAGAACCACGTGAAACAGCCGCGCTCACTTCATGCAAGACAGGGCGATTGGTTCTAAATGGTTACTCCTTCAGAAGCATAGTAAAGCATAGTAATAGCCAAAGAAGTAACAGGCCCCATACAGCGCTTGGATAGCGTTTGTTATAAAAGCTAGAGCAATGAGTCATGTTCATCGGTAGTAAGTATAAAAAGGTGCTCAGACGCTCTAATACACATTGAATACTACAGCGAGTAGAAACGCTCTTTTGTTGAGAAGATAGAGATAGGAATGGCGAGGAGAAAGCTCAATCACTTTCGCTAGACGGCGGCTTCTATAACCCTTCAAGACAAAGAAAATAGAAGGCCTCAAAGTACGACTTAACACTGGGCTGCTTATTGAGTGGAGAGCAGAAGCGCTAGTTTGGAGCTGTACTCGGTTAGGAGGTTGATTCAAATCGCTTCACCTATTTGCAAGCTCCAGAAGCGACAAAAACCCGCCGATTTTTCAGTGGGCTTTCTTCGTAGTGACTGAGTTCGAGGACGATTAATCCTAAGTCGCGACTGACTTCGGACTTAATGCAAATCCCGTCTAATTCACAAACGTCAGAAATGAAAAAAGCCTCGCTATTTCTAGCGAGGCTTCTTAATAGTGGCGGAGAGATAGGGATTTGAACCCTAGATACGCTATTAACGTATGCCGGTTTTCAAGACCGGTGCTTTCAACCACTCAGCCATCTCTCCACAAATTGTCATCAACAGATTAGTACACTGGTGATGTTGTTACTTGTCTACACAGGTAACGATATTTAAAGCCTGGCGATGTCCTACTCTCACATGGGGAAGCCCCACACTACCATCGGCGCTAATTCG
>NZ_JH976064.1:1047991-1048351 GCF_000305755.2 Vibrio sp. HENC-03
TACTAAAACTTAGTCTTACTTATATAATGCTAGGTTTAGTTTTGCCTTTAGATTTTTTAAAATCTAAAAACAGTAAGCAAGCCTGGCGATGTCCTACTCTCACATGGGGAAGCCCCACACTACCATCGGCGCTAATTCGTTTCACTTCTGAGTTCGGAATGGAAGTCAGGTGGGTCCAAATCGCTATGGTCGCCAAGCAAATTCTTGCTTTTACTTTCAGCTTTTTCTAAAAACTGAAGGCAAAAAATCTGGAAAGCTGTTTTCAGTTCTTACACATTCAATTCTGTTCTTGCTTTGAGTCCATCAAAACCCCTTGGGTGTTGTATGGTTAAGCCTCACGGGCAATTAGTACAGGTTAGC
>NZ_JH976065.1:0-1812 GCF_000305755.2 Vibrio sp. HENC-03
TATGAGTAATGCAAGTACAACAGATACCGTTGTCAGCATGACACTCGCCGATGGCACAGCAGACGGCGGTGTCGATTATACTGATACACAGGTGACGATCACTTATGCGGACAACAGCACTGAAGTTGTGGCGGTAAACCCTGATGGTTCGTTTGATGTCACAGTGCCTGCCAACGACACCACATACAGCATCACCGTTAGCACAACGGATGATGATTTGTTCGAAGGTCCAGAGACCTTTACGCTGTCTGGTGCAACGGCCGTACAAACCACGCCAGCAGAAGGTACGGGCACAATTGTTGATGATGGCAGTGGCCCAGGCCCTGATCCAGATGACGACCGTCCAACAGTGGCGTCGATTAGCTCAACCACGGTCAACGAAGGTGACCCAGCGACACTGGATGTGACCATGAGTAATGCAAGTACAACAGATACTGTTGTTAGCATGACGCTCGCCGATGGCACCGCAGACGGCGGTGTGGATTACACCGATACACAGGTGACGATCACTTATGCGGACAACAGCACTGAAATTGTCGCGGTAAACCCTGATGGCTCGTTCGATGTCACTGTTCCTGCTAACGACACCACATACAGCATCACCGTTAGTACATCGGATGATGATTTGTTTGAAGGCCCAGAGACCTTCACGCTAAATGGTGCAACTGCTGTTCAGAGCACACCAGCAGAAGGTACAGGTACGATTGTTGATGATGGCAGTGGCCCAGGCCCTGATCCAGATGACGACCGTCCAACAGTGGCGTCGATTAGCTCAACCACGGTCAACGAAGGTGACCCAGCGACACTGGATGTGACCATGAGTAATGCAAGTACAACAGATACTGTTGTTAGCATGACGCTCGCCGATGGCACAGCAGACGGCGGTGTCGATTATACTGATACACAGGTGACGATCACTTATGCAGATAACAGCACCGAAGTTGTAGCAGTAAATCCTGATGGTTCATTCGATGTCACCGTGCCTGCCAACGATACTACTTACAGCATCACTGTTAGCACAACGGATGATGACCTATTTGAAGGCCCTGAGACCTTTACGCTGTCCGGTGCAACTGCCGTACAAACCACGCCAGCAGAAGGTACGGGTACAATTGTTGATGATGGCAGTGGCCCAGGTCCCGATCCAGATGATGACCGTCCTACCGTGGCATCGATTAGCTCAACCACGGTTAACGAAGGTGATCCTGCGACACTTGATGTGACTATGAGTAATGCCAGTACAACAGATACTGTTGTCAGCATGACGCTAGCCGATGGCACTGCAGACGGTGGCGTAGATTACACCGATACGCAGGTGACGATCACTTATGCGGACAACAGCACCGAAATTGTCGCGGTAAACCCTGATGGTTCATTCGATGTCACCGTGCCGGCCAACGACACCACTTACAGCATCACTGTTAGTACAACGGATGATGACCTGTTCGAAGGCCCTGAGACCTTTACGCTGTCTGGTGCAACTGCTGTTCAGACCTCGCCAGTAGAAGGTACAGGTACGATTGTTGATGATGGCAGTGGTCCTGGCCCTGATCCAGATGACGACCGTCCTACCGTGGCGTCGATTAGCTCAACCACGGTTAACGAAGGCGACCCAGCGACACTTGATGTGACCATGAGTAATGCAAGTACTACGGAAACCGTTGTCAGCATGACACTCGCCGATGGCACAGCAGACGGTGGCGTGGATTATACCAATACACAAGTGACTGTAGCTTATGCGGACAGCAGCACCGAAGTTGTCGCGGTAAATCCTGATGGCTCGTTCAATGTCACTGTTCCTGCCAATGACAC
>NZ_JH976066.1:0-565 GCF_000305755.2 Vibrio sp. HENC-03
AACAATCTTAAAGATTGTTTTGTCAGCTTTCCAAATTGTTAAAGAGCTAATCACTTCTTATGAAGTAACCATTTTTAAAAACTCTCAAGAGAGAATGTTTAAAGATGGTGGGCGATACCGGGCTCGAACCAGTGACCCCCTGCTTGTAAGGCAGGTGCTCTCCCAACTGAGCTAATCGCCCACATAAGTTTTTCGTCTTGTGGTAGACGTCAAGAATGGTGGAGCTATGCGGGATCGAACCGCAGACCTCCTGCGTGCAAGGCAGGCGCTCTCCCAGCTGAGCTATAGCCCCATCTTGAGAGTCATTCTTAAAGAATGGTGGGTCGTGCAGGATTCGAACCTGCGACCAATTGATTAAAAGTCAACTGCTCTACCAACTGAGCTAACGACCCAATGGTATCCCGTAGGGGAGTCGAACCCCTGTTACCGCCGTGAAAGGGCGGTGTCCTAGGCCTCTAGACGAACGGGACACTGGATTGAAGATATTGGGATATCTTCATCTCTTTTACTTATAAACCGTATCAATCTGTGTGGACACTCATCGTGAGTAATCATCGTTTAAGGA
>NZ_JH976067.1:0-2528 GCF_000305755.2 Vibrio sp. HENC-03
ATGCTTGCTTCCGTTTCTCCGGCTTTTGCTGAAACACCAGATATTACGGGCGCTATCAACGCCGCTATCTCTGGTGGTCAAAGCAATGTATCACTGGTTGTTGCGGGTCTGATTGGTATGGCTGCACTGGGCTTCGGTGTGACTATGGTTGTTGGCTTCTTGCGTCGCTAACGGTTCGCCTCCATGCCTCCTTTATCTGGTAATTTACTTGGAGATGTTCTCGCTATCATTCTAGGTGTTGCCTTTGCGGGGGCATTTCTCCACGGCTTTGTGAGTGGCATCAATACTCACTAATCAGTTAATAAAGGGGGCTTCGGCTCCCTTTTTTATTGGTTTGTTGCGATGAATATTAGTCTCACTTTTCGTTACCTTATTTTCTCTGTCTTATTTTTTGCTTGTAATGCTAGTGCTTTAGAAATGTATGCAAGTTCGGGCATGATGGGGTGCTATGAGAAAAGAGCTTGGAATAATCCCTCTTCTGTCCATGCATGCTTGTATGAGAATTACGGTGAAAACCTTTACGGTGGTGTGCATGATTGCTCTGTTGTGCTTTACGATACTGATTTAGGTTACAACCGATATGCTTCAAATTGTTATAACAATAAAGGCTACTACGAGACCTACGTTATATATGAGAGAGCGAGATGTCCATCTGGCGAGCGATTTAACAGCTCAACGATAGCCTGTGAACCTCAATGTGACTATGGTACTAATCCTGATGGCACCTGTATGGACGCTTGCCAATTCAAACAGTCTATTGGTGGTTCTGTAAAACTCCATTGGCACCCCGCTGTTTATGGCGAACTGGTGACTGGCGCTTGTTATGGTGACTTCGGCGCAACTCGATGCGAAATGACCAAGAACGAATCCACCATTATTTGTACTGGCGTGCCTGACGGCCAATACACACCGGATTCTCAATGCTCCCTGAACTTTGCTTACACGGGAAAACAGTGTGACGGTGGTACTTTGTTCTGGGGTGTTAATGGTCCTGATGAACCTATCTTTCCGCCTGACCAAGCAGAAGACCCAACCCATGACCCAGACGATCCAACTGGCGAGATTGAAGATCCAAGTGTCCTACCCGACGACTCAACCAACACGTTCGACCCCAACGACGTTGACCCAGAGCCAGACGTTGAAGACCCAGAAACAGATGAATCGACAGACACGGCAGTTGTTTCCGCAATCCAAGGGTTAAACGCTGACATCAACAAAGGTATTCACGACCTCAACGTTGACCTTAACGAATCACAAGCTCAGATAGCCAATGCCGTTATTGAGGTAAAGGGTTCGCTCGTTGATAACACGCAAGCCATTCAAGAGCAGCAAATCAACGACAACAAGATATACGAGAACACCAAAGCCCTTATCCAACAGGCTAACGGCGACATCACCACGGCAGTTAATAACAATACCAATGCCACTATTGGTGTTCGAACTGACTTACAAAGCTTGGGTGATTCCCTTAGCGGATTGGATAACAGCTTGGATTCCATCGAGGGCTTACTGACTGGCTCCGAGTTTGGCACGCCAACAGGCACTGCTATCACTGGTGAGATTTTCACGTTTGAGGACTTAATGGACTTACAAGACACCATCCAAGCCAAGACTGAATCTATTGAAACGTATGTGGACGACATCAAAGGACTGGTGAGTATCGGCACCAACTTTAACAACGGCACATTAAGCGATAAATCCTTTTCGATTAAAGGCGCAACAGTTGAATCTGGCCTACAACGTTTTGATTCTGTGTCCGGTTACGTTCGTCCGGTCGTCTTGTTCATTTGCGCCTTGATTGCTCTTTGGGTGCTGTTTGGGAATAGGAGTAAATAACATGGAGTACATCTACTCTGCATTGGAGTTCATCGCCAACATCGGACAGACCTTTGTCGATTCTTTCGACGTTGTGATTGGTTGGATACAAAATATTTTCGAATATGGCGGGTTGTGGATTATCTCGGTTTGGCTCGATATCAAGATTGCATCGATACAAATGGCGCTCAAGATAGCGCAGCTGCTACTCGAAGAATACGGCGTTTATACCTTGATTGAAGACCGCTTCAACGCGCTACCTTCTGACGTTCGTTACATCCTGACTGAGTACGGCGTTACTTCTGGCCTGCGCATCATCTTCGATGCGTTCGCCACCTCTTTAGTTATGCGTTTCTTTAACTGGTGATCTAATGGCGACTTCCTTTCGATATGGTCACGGCGGCTCTTACAAATCAGCGTGTGCAGTATGGTTCGACTTATTGCCTGCACTGCGTGAGGGTCGCATCTGTATTACTAACATTCATGGCATGCAGCCTTTAGAAGTCATCGAGCAAAGACTGGGTGAGAAGTTTCCTGATAGTGCTCGTCTTATCCGCATCAGTTCGCGCAACCCAGAAGGCTTTGAGCTTTGGAAATACTTTTTCTGTTGGGCGCCAATTGGGGCGTTCATCCTCATTGATGAGTGTCAGCAAATCTACTCCACCAATGCAGGCTTTAAAATGGCGAACATACACAAGCGCCCTTTTACTGAC
>NZ_JH976067.1:2538-3260 GCF_000305755.2 Vibrio sp. HENC-03
GCATCTACCCGAAGGATTCTCTGAGTTGTTTCAGTCTCGTTGGCTGACGGTTGATACATCCAGTTTGGACAATGGCGAGATAGACGATTGCCAACGCACACGTTTCGACGAGCAAGGCCGAATCATCTATCCGGAGAACTTCAACAATGCCTTTATGGAGCACCGGCATTACAACTGGGACATTGTCTTGCTCACGCCCGACTTTGCTCAAATCCCTAAAGAGTTAAAAGGCGTGGCTGAGTTGGCCAAGCAACACAAAGGGAAAGATGGGATCTTCTTTTCCAACCGTAAACCTCGAATCCTAGAACATGACCCAACAAGAACGGTCACCAAACCAAGCAAAGACGATGTGGTGTACAACCTCAAAGTTCCGCTTGATGTTCACCTACTCTATGCCTCCACCGTTACGGGTCAAATCACTAAAGCGGGAC
The DNA here is from genome assembly GCF_000305755.2 of Vibrio sp. HENC-03. Lineage (NCBI taxonomy): Bacteria > Pseudomonadati > Pseudomonadota > Gammaproteobacteria > Vibrionales > Vibrionaceae > Vibrio > Vibrio sp. HENC-03. The sequence goes on from NZ_JH976067.1 coordinate 2,970, forward strand.
TTGGGAAGAACATCTTTCTGAATCCTAAATTCTTAGCAGCTATGGCACTGATGGTGCTTTCATTTGGGTATGTCATTTATGCGCTTATTGGTCTTTTTTCTGATCCTGAGACGGCAGCTTCGCAAGGAACGCAGCCTCATCAAACTTCGCAGCAAAGTTCTGTTTCGTCTTCGCAAAGTAAATCGAGCCCTGGGCAAACTTCTTCGGATAATTCTGTCGTGGGTGCTGGTCGTTCTGGCTGTACGGGTACTGGTTGCGGGAATGGGACTTATCATGACATAGGAACGGTTC
>NZ_JH976068.1:0-212 GCF_000305755.2 Vibrio sp. HENC-03
CCAGTGACTTTACCGCTGGTCGTCGATGCGGTCAGCTCAACGCTTTCAGCGCTCTCAGTCACCGCATCGTCTTTTACTTGAAGGTAAACTTTGAGCTCCGTTTCCCCTGCTGTGATCTTCAATTCATCGGCCGTGATTTCACGGTAGCCACCATTGCCATCAGCAACAAGGTACTTAGCGTCGTAGTCAACATCAGAAGTCGCGGTACCATC
>NZ_JH976069.1:0-3262 GCF_000305755.2 Vibrio sp. HENC-03
GAACCGTTCCTATGTCATGATAAGTCCCATTCCCGCAACCAGTACCCGTACAGCCAGAACGACCAGAACCCACGACAGAATTATCCGAAGAAGTTTGCCCAGGGCTCGATTTACTGTGCGAAGACGAAACAGAACTTTGCTGCGAAGTTTGATGAGGCTGCGTTCCTTGCGAAGCTGCCGTCTCAGGATCAGAAAAAAGACCAATAAGCGCATAAATGACATACCCAAATGAAAGCACCATCAGTGCCATAGCTGCTAAGAATTTAGGATTCAGAAAGATGTTCTTCCCAAGTCCCGCTTTAGTGATTTGCCCCGTAACGGTGGAGGCATAGAGTAGGTGAACATCAAGCGGGACTTTGAGGTTGTACACCACATCGTCTTTGCTTGGTTTGGTGACCGTTCTTGTTGGGTCATGTTCTAGGATTCGAGGTTTACGGTTGGAAAAGAAGATCCCGTCTTTCCCTTTGTGCTGCTTGGCCAACTCAGCCACACCTTTTAACTCTTTAGGGATTTGAGCAAAGTCGGGCGTGAGCAGGACAATGTCCCAGTTGTAGTGCCGGTGCTCCATAAAGGCATTGTTGAAGTTCTCCGGATAGATGATTCGGCCTTGCTCGTCGAAACGTGTGCGTTGGCAATCGTCTATCTCGCCATTGTCCAAACTGGATGTATCAACAGTCAGCCAACGAGACTGAAACAACTCAGAGAATCCTTCGGGTAGATGTGGCTCAAAGTCAGTAAAAGGGCGCTTGTGTATGTTCGCCATTTTAAAGCCTGCATTGGTGGAGTAGATTTGCTGGCACTCATCGATGAGGATGAACGCCCCAATTGGCGCCCAACAGAAGAAGTATTTCCAAAGCTCAAAGCCTTCTGGGTTGCGCGAACTGATGCGGATAAGACGAGCACTATCTGGAAATTTCTCACCCAGTCTTTGCTCGATGACTTCTAAGGGCTGCATGCCATGAATGTTTGTAATACAGATGCGACCTTCACGCAGTGCAGGCAATAAGTCGAACCAAACTGCACACGCTGATTTGTAAGAGCCGCCGTGACCATATCGAAAGGAAGTTGCCATTGGATCACCAGTTAAAGAAACGCATAACTAAAGAGGTGGCGAACGCATCGAAGATGATACGCAGGCCAGAAGTAACGCCGTACTCGGTCAGGATGTAACGAACGTCAGAAGGCAGGGCGTTGAAGCGGTCTTCAACCAAGGTATAAACGCCATATTCTTCGAGTAGCAGCTGCGCTATCTTGAGTGCCATTTGTATCGATGCAATCTTGATATCGAGCCAAACCGAGATAAGCCACATTCCGCCGTATTCAAACGCATTCTTTATCCAAGCAATTGCCACGTCGAAGAAGTCGAGAAAGGTCTGCCCAATGTTGGCGATGAACTCCAAAGCAGAGTAGATGTACTCCATGTTATTTACTCCTATTACCAAACAGCACCCAAAGAGCAATCAAGGCACAAATGAACAAGACGACCGGACGAACGTAACCGGACACGGAGTCGAAACGTTGCAGGCCAGACTCAACCGTCGCACCTTTAATCGAAAACGATTTGTCACTTAATGTGCCGTTATTGAAGTTGGTGCCGATGCTCACCAGTCCTTTGATGTCATCCACGTAGTCTTGAATCGAATCGGCTTTGCCATCAATAACGGTTTGCAGGTTGGCGAAGTCCTCAGCCGTGAAGATTTCCCCAGTGATTGCCGTGCCTGTTGGCGTGCCAAAGTCGGAGCCAGTCAGTAAACCCTCGATAGAATCCAAGCTGTTGCCCAGTTCACCAAGGGAATCACCCAAGCCTTGTAAATCCGTTCGAACGCCAATGGTGGCGTTGGTGTTGTTATTGACTGCCGTGGTAATGTCGCCGTTGGCCTGTTGGATAAGGGCTTTGGTGTTCTCATATATCTTGTTGTCATTGATTTGCTGCTCTTGAATAGCTTGCGTGTTATCAACGAGCGAACCTTTCACCTCAATAACGGCATTGGCTATCTGAGTTTGTGATTCGTTAAGGTCAACGTTGAGATCATGAATGCCTTTGTTGATGTCTTCATTCAAACCTCGAATGGCAGAAACAACTGCCGTGTCTGTCGATTCATCTGTGTCAGGTTCTTCAACGTCTGGCTCTGGGTCAACGTCGTTGGGGTCGAACGTGTTGGTTGAGTCATCGGGTAGGACACTTGGATCTTCAATCTCGCCCGTTGGATCATCTGGCTCATGGGTCGGGTCTTCGGGTTCTTCCGGTGGGATAATCGGTTCATCAGGGCCTTTGTCACCCCAGAACAAAGTGCCGCCGTCACACTGTCGGCCAGTGTAAGCAAAGTTCAGCGAGCATTGAGAATCCGGTGTGTATTGTCCATCAGGGACGCCAGTACAAATGATGGTGGATTCGTTCTTGGTCATTTCGCATCGAGTCGCACCGTAATCACCATAACAAGCGCCTGTTACCAACTCGCCATAAACAGCAGGGTGCCAATGGAGTTTAACGGTATCACCAATGGACTGTTTGAACTGGCAAGCGTCCATACAAGTCCCATCGGGATTGGTGCCAAACTCACAGTTCGATTCGCACATGTTTTCTCGGTTAAGCTCGGTACCAGCAGGACACTGAAACCCATACCAACCATTAAACCTAACCGTTTGACCGGGATAATCTCCACCTGAAACATTACAAATGGAACCGCCACCATACTTGTTCACTTGTAAAAAGCACGTCGTGGTTTTGTAGTTCTTATAAGGAACGCTGCGATTTTCAAGACAAGAAAGCACCGACGCAATGGTGTAGCTCTTGCCGTTCTCAGCGCAATCGAAGATAGAGTTAACGTCACGAGCAACAGCGGTCACCGGAAACTGGGTAGCACTGGCATGAGAATAGAAAGAGAACAAAAGCAGCGGTAAGAAAAGGAATAGCTTTTTCATAGAACAACCAATAAAAAAGGGAGCCGAAGCCCCCTTGATTAACTGATTAGTGAGTATTGATGCCACTCACAAAGCCGTGGAGAAATGCCCCCGCAAAGGCAACACCTAGAATGATAGCGAGAACATCTCCAAGTAAATTACCAGATAAAGGAGGCATGGAGGCGAACCGTTAGCGACGCAAGAAGCCAACAACCATAGTCACACCAAAGCCCAGTGCAGCCATACCAATCAGACCCGCAACAACCAGTGATACATTGCTTTGACCGCCAGAGACAGCGGCGTTGATAGCGCCCGTAATATCTGGTGTTTCAGCAAAAGCCGGAGAAACGGAAGCAAGCAT
>NZ_JH976070.1:0-253 GCF_000305755.2 Vibrio sp. HENC-03
GGGCGGCTCTGCTGACCTAGCGCCTTCTAACCTAACCATGTGGTCTGGTTCTAAGTCTCTAGAAGCGAACGACTTCTCTGGTAACTACATCCACTACGGTGTACGTGAATTCGGTATGACAGCAATCATGAACGGTATCGCACTGCACGGTGGTTTCGTTCCTTACGGCGCAACATTCCTAATGTTTATGGAATACGCACGTAACGCTATGCGTATGGCTGCTCTGATGAAAGTTCAGAACATCCAAGTTTAC
>NZ_JH976071.1:0-307 GCF_000305755.2 Vibrio sp. HENC-03
TGTTCGTAAGGTGAGCACGTCACATAGAAATTGGACTCTCCGCGAGACAGCTGGACGAGGCAATCGTCCAGATACTCCATTTGTATGCCGAGCTTGTGAAGAAAACCGTCATCGAGGTAGGTCACACCACGCGGCGTGACTACCTCAAAATGGACGCTGACGTGTATCGAACTTGGCTTGTGCCAACGTTCAACGGCTGACACATAGATACTTTTTGAGTTGGCCAGTGGAAACCAAGCCGGAACCGTTCCTATGTCATGATAAGTCCCATTCCCGCAACCAGTACCCGTACAGCCAGAACGACCAG
>NZ_JH976072.1:0-268 GCF_000305755.2 Vibrio sp. HENC-03
TGGCTCCTCCTACTGGACTTGAACCAGTGACCTGCGGATTAACAGTCCGTCGCTCTACCAACTGAGCTAAGGAGGAACTATTCTGTTTGTGTCTTGCTTTAAGCAAGTGCACCAAATATGGTGCCTCGAGGCGGAATCGAACCACCGACACGAGGATTTTCAATCCTCTGCTCTACCGACTGAGCTATCGAGGCAAAAGAAGAATGGTGCCGACTACCGGAATCGAACTGGTGACCTACTGATTACAAGTCAGTTGCTCTACCTACTG
>NZ_JH976073.1:0-237 GCF_000305755.2 Vibrio sp. HENC-03
TGCGGTGACTGAGAGCGCTGAAAGCGTTGAGCTGACCGCATCGACGACCAGCGGTAAAGTCACTGGTTCGCAGACTGACAGCGCGACAGCGAATATCCTTGATGACCAAGCAAATGGTGTCGACGAAGACGCAACTGCAACGCTGACGGTGAATGCTGGAGACGATGTCACCGAAGGTGATGACCGTTACCTTGAGTACACGATCAGCCTCAGTGAGCCTGTGAGTGAAGATGTCGT
>NZ_JH976074.1:0-224 GCF_000305755.2 Vibrio sp. HENC-03
CAGCTTGGTAGCTCGTCGGGCTCATAACCCGAAGGTCGTCGGTTCAAATCCGGCTCCCGCAACCAAATTCAAGACAGTTTGATCGTTATTTATCATAACCCTCAGGCCGTCGACGGATGCGCCGCCCGGATCAAATTCCGGCTCCGCAACCAATTCTCTTTGAGAATATGCGACACTAGCTCAGTTGGTAGAGCGCAACCTTGCCAAGGTTGAGGTCACGAGTT
>NZ_JH976075.1:0-38325 GCF_000305755.2 Vibrio sp. HENC-03
GTTAGAATACCGGCCTGTCACGCCGGGGGTCGCGGGTTCGAGTCCCGTCCGCTCCGCCACTTATTTAGAAACCCAGTCTTCGGACTGGGTTTTGTCGTTTATAAGCAAAAATATTTTCCCTTTTCAGGGAACGAGTCCCGGTTGCCCGCAACCCCGGCCTCTCCGCCATTTATTTAGAAAGCCTTGCTAGAAATAGCAAGGCTTTCGTCGTTTCTAGAGTCTTCAATTTCCTACTTGCTCTAGCCTTATTTACCATTAAGCTCCCTCCTTCTTAAACAGATCTCTTTTACTTGCTTGCTATACGTGTGTAGGTGCTCACTATCTTGTTAGTGACCATTAAATATAGGTCTTCATTTATAATCTTTGAATCTAAGCATTATGACTGCACATCTTTAAAAGATAACTGAGAATCATTATTAATATTTAGTTACACTCACATCAATTGGAATAATGAGTGACTAAATACATGGATATATCTCGTCGACGCTTTCTTCAATCTTCCTTAGCGATCTCTGCGCTTACCTTTCTGCCTGCATGTTCTCTATCTAAGAGCACTAACAAACAAGGTCAGCATATATACGATATCACTGCAGAGCCTTCTACTGCTGAATTGGTACCAGGGTTTACCACGGATGTACTTGCGTTTAATGGCTCGATTCCAGCGCCTACGATTCGTTGTCGCCAAGGCGAGAAAGTTATTATTCGGTTTACTAACAAGCTTTCAGAGCCGACTACAATCCACTGGCATGGCTTGCGAATCCCTATTGAAATGGATGGTGTCCCTTTCTTGAGCCAGCCGCCTATCATGCCGGGTGAAACATTCGTTTATGAATTTACACCGCCAGATGCGGGCACATTTTGGTATCACCCACACATGAATAGTGTTAAGCAACTTGGTATGGGCTTAGTCGGGCTAATTGTCGTTGAAGAGGCAGAGCCTGTTCAGTTTGATGAAGAGCATGAAGTCGTCCTCAAGCATTGGCATTTAGACAAACAAGGTCAGTGGAAGAACCTTATGGTGCCGCGCTTGAGTGCTCGTATGGGGACCCCCGGAGAGTGGAGTAGCGTTAATGGTGTTCATGAGCCTGTTTATATGCTGAAGCAGAATGCTACCACGCGATTAAGAATTGCTAATGTCGATAACACCATTACTTACCCGATCGCTATTGAAGGTGCAGAGGCTTGGGTTATTGCTATTGATGGTAACCCTGTTAAAACGCCTTATAAGCTCACTCAGCACAAAATTGGTCCAGGAATGAGGTTAGATATTGGATTTATAGCTTCGAAGGCTGGAGAACGTGTTTATGTGCGTCAAATGAAAGGACGCTTCCCATTCCCTTTGTGTGAGTTCGAAGTTGTTGAGTCTGACCTGCCGAGCAATCAGAAACTGCCTTTATTGCCTCTAAACCCTGTGCCTGATCTTGATTTAGAAAATGCTGAGCAAATTGATTATGTGTTTGAATGGGAGGGAGCGGTCACTCCTGCCGATAAATCGGGGAAAGCGATACCTAAGTTTTGGCTGATGAACAAACGAGCTTGGGAGGGAATGAGTAAAGATAATATTCCAGCGCCGCTTTCAACGTTGGAGCTCGGAAAAACCTATATCTTCAACCTTAAGAACGTCACCCAATATCATCATCCTATTCACCTTCATGGGCACACGTTTACTGTTCTTGAGTTAGATGGCAAAAAACTCGATGAACCGTTTCATACCGATACGGTCTTGCTTGGAAAAAACGGCAGTGCGAAAGCGGCATTTGTTGCAAATAACCCAGGACGTTGGATGTACCATTGTCATGTGATCGAACACATGAAGACGGGGTTGATGGGTTATATTGAAGTAAAGTGACTCCTGTAACTTTTTAAATTTTGATAAGTTTTAAGCGCTATACTTTGCTGAATTCTAAGATTGTATAATCACTATTACCGTAAATTTGATTACAATGTCGCCATTAACTTTTCTGGGGGAATTATGGGACAACTATCCGTTTTGGGTTTTATTGCATTGGGTGGTGCATTTGGTGCATGTTCTCGTTACTTAATTTCTGAACTTTGTGTGATGCTACTCGGTCGTGGCTTTCCGTACGGTACCTTGACCGTGAACGTTGTTGGCTCATTTATTATGGGTCTACTGATTGCTGCGTTTGAAACTGAGTTGATGGTCACTGACCCATGGCGTCAAATCATCGGTCTTGGTTTTTTGGGCGCATTAACCACATTCTCTACTTTCTCGATGGATAACGTGTTGCTTATGCAGCAGGGCGCTTTCTTTAAGATGGGATTGAACGTATTGCTGAATGTCGTATTAAGCATTTCAGCTGCGTGGATTGGTTTCCAATTATTGATGCGTAGCTAGCAAAAATACTCAAATCTTAATCAGGTCGGCTTGGTTTAACCAAGCCGTTTTTATATACTGATTTTACTTGTCGGAGTGCCATAAGGCTGAGACCGTTAATTCGGGATCCGTTGAACCTGATCAGATTAGAATCTGCGAAGGGAACAAGAGAAGATATCTACACCAGAGTTCTACCTGGTCGACCTATCAAATAGTCGAATGTTGTTATAGACGAAGAGCACGCGCTCAATCTGTCTTTAATTCGATTCCTCTTGTCGCATCTATCCGCCAAGCATTTTTATCCCAATACTTTTTATCTAAGCATAACAAAGCAAGGAAAAATGCTATGTCGAGTCGCAAGCAAGCGAGACTGGAAGCAAAACAGTTCATTGATACACTCTCGGTACAACCGTACCCAAATTCAAGCAAAGTCTACGTAGAGGGTTCACGTCCTGATATTCGTGTGCCAATGCGTGAAATATCACTCGCTGATAGCCTTATTGGGGGCACAAAAGAAGCGCCTATTTTCGAGCCTAATGAGCCAGTACGCGTTTACGATACCTCGGGTGTATACACAGATCCAGAACACACCATAGACCTCTACAACGGCTTACCTAAGCTGCGAGAAGGGTGGATTGAAGAGCGCGCTGATACTGAACTACTCGATGAAGTAAGCTCGGTATACACCAAAGAGCGCTTAGAAGATGAAACGCTAGACGATCTTCGTTATGGTAATCTACCACGTATTCGACGTGCCAAAGATGGGCAGTGCGTGACTCAATTGCACTATGCTCGCAAAGGCATTATCACCCCAGAAATGGAATACATCGCCCTACGTGAAAATATGGGGCGTGCTCAATACCGCGATGAAGTGCTGAATCAACAACATCCGGGTCAAAGCTTCGGAGCGAATCTTCCAAAAGACATTACCGCCGAGTTTGTGCGTAAAGAACTCGCTGAAGGCCGCGCGATTATCCCTTCTAATATCAACCACCCAGAATCCGAACCAATGATCATTGGACGTAACTTTTTGGTCAAAGTGAACGCCAACATCGGTAACTCATCGGTCACTTCTTCGATTGAGGAAGAAGTTGAGAAGCTGGTGTGGGCAACGCGCTGGGGTGGCGATACCGTTATGGATCTCTCTACTGGACGTAATATTCACGAAACTCGCGAGTGGATTCTACGTAACAGTCCGGTTCCGATCGGTACCGTACCAATGTACCAAGCGCTTGAGAAAGTGAATGGTGTTGCTGAAAACCTTAACTGGGAAGTGATGCGCGATACTCTGATCGAGCAAGCAGAGCAGGGCGTTGACTACTTCACTATCCATGCCGGTTTACTACTTCGTTATGTCCCAATGACTGCAAAACGTGTGACTGGTATCGTCTCTCGTGGTGGTTCTATCATCGCGAAATGGTGTTTAGCGCACCACCAAGAAAGCTTCTTATACACCCATTTCCGAGAGATCTGTGAAATCTGTGCTAAGTACGATGTCGCACTATCTCTTGGTGATGGTCTGCGTCCTGGCTCGGTTGCTGATGCTAACGATGAAGCGCAATTTGCAGAGCTTCGTACTCTTGGCGAATTGACCAAGGTTGCGTGGGAATACGACGTACAGGTGATTATTGAAGGCCCTGGTCATGTTCCAATGCATATGATCAAAGAGAACATGGAAGAGCAGTTAGAGCACTGTCATGAGGCTCCTTTCTATACCCTTGGTCCGCTGACGACAGACGTCGCTCCTGGTTACGACCATATTACTTCAGGCATCGGCGCTGCCATGATTGGTTGGTATGGCTGTGCAATGCTTTGCTACGTAACTCCTAAAGAGCATCTTGGCTTACCAAACAAAGAAGACGTGAAAGTAGGCATGATCACTTACAAGCTTGCTGCGCACGCCGCTGATTTAGCGAAAGGGCACCCTGGCGCTCAAGTTCGTGATAATGCGCTTTCTAAAGCTCGCTTCGAGTTCCGTTGGGAAGATCAATTTAACTTGTCGCTCGACCCAGATACTGCTCGTGCTTTCCATGATGAAACCTTGCCTCAAGAGTCTGGAAAAGTTGCTCACTTCTGTTCGATGTGCGGACCAAAGTTCTGCTCTATGAAGATTTCGCAAGAGGTACGAGAGTACGCGAAAGATACTGAGCAAGTTGCTGCGGACCAAGCTATCTCAATCAAAATGTTGGATGAACCTCTTGAGGGGATGCGTCAGAAATCGCAAGAATTTAGAGAGTCAGGTTCTGAGCTATACCATCCAGCAGCACATGCCGAGGTGAGTGACTAATGAGCAAAATCCTTATTCCGTCATCATTGATTGAACTGACAGGTTTAGTTCAGCAATGTTTGTTGTTGGCGAAAGAACAGGGTTTTAGCATCGAAGACATTGAGTTGGGTGTGAGCCCAACTCAATCTATTCAGCTTGTTCGCGACCAACAGACCAAACGTATAACGACAGATCTTATTGATGGTTATGACTCTGAGCATGAGAGTTTATTTGTGCTCTATTACCGCTCTGCCTTATCGGTAGAAGCGTGCGCTAAGCAACCGTCGAAAGCGATTCATATTGGCATTGCTGATACGCAGGTATCCGATGAAAAGGAGAAAGTGCTTCAGCTTGATATCTGGCGTCACCCAATTAACAACGAAGTGAGAGCGCTTTCCGTTAAGTCCAAATTCAACGCAATGCTCGATCCCGAACATCACCTTGCTTGGATAGTAACGCTGACAGTACTCGATTTTCCTATCGAAGATGCGTTAACACTTGCTCGAGGAATGCTAACTCAACAAGCGAATGTTTCACGTGAAACACTGTTTAATGACAACCTTGACGATGGACGAACTACTCAGTGGGCTGACCAATTTGATAATTTCCCCACACCTGTACTGGAGGATAACCGACTAGGTATTCAAGTTGGTTGGTCTGCACAAAGCGAGAGCGTTAGCTTTCCAACTCTAACTAAGCAAAGTCTGGGGCTCTATCCAGTTGTTGATGATGTTGCTTGGATTGAGCGTCTACTGCCACTAGGCATCAACACTATTCAACTGCGAATCAAGAACCCACAACAAGCCGATTTAGAACAACAGATCATTCGAGCAATTGAGCTAGGTCGTCAGTATCAAGCACAAGTGTTCATCAATGACTATTGGCAGTTGGCAATCAAGCATGGCGCTTATGGCGTTCACCTAGGACAAGAAGACATAGAAGAGTCGAATTTGGCTCAGCTAACTAAAGCCGGCATTCGTCTTGGTCTTTCTACTCATGGTTATTATGAGCTACTGCGCATCGTACAAATTCATCCTAGTTACATCGCGCTAGGGCATATTTTCCCAACCACTACTAAACAGATGCCATCGAAACCACAAGGTTTGGTGCGCTTGGAACTGTATCAAAAGTTGATAGATAGCATTCCTTATACAATTACAGAGGTGGGTTTCCGTCCTTCAAAAGACAAAGCAGTTAGTGACTATATGCTTGGCTTTCCGACGGTCGCAATTGGTGGTATTGACCAGTCTAATGCTGACCAAGTTTGGCAAACGGGTGTTTCTAGTTTGGCGGTTGTGCGTGCTATTACGTTGGCAGAATCACCTCAGTCCGTTATCGAGTTTTTTGCACAACTGATGAAGGAAAGACAACTAACGTTTACTGAGCAGAATAGTGAATTGGCGCATAACAAGAGAGGCGAGCATGCTCACGGATAAGCAGTTCCTTCGCTATCAACGCCAAGTCGCTCTGCCTGAAATTGCTGAAAGTGGGCAAGAGCGCTTGAGCAAATCGCATGTGCTGATCATCGGTTGTGGTGGGTTAGGGAGCGCAGCGAGTTTGTACTTGGCATCAGCGGGTGTTGGTAAATTGGTTGTGGTCGATGACGATGAAGTTGATAGCAGTAACCTACAACGTCAGATCATTTATCGTGAGCAACACCTACAAGTTGCGAAAACAGAAGCAACTGTAAAACAGCTCACTGACCTCAATTCTATGGTTCAAATTCGTGCCCTCAATAAGCGATTGGACAAAGCACAGCTGCAGCTTGAAGTGATGCTAGCGGATGTGGTGCTCGACTGCACCGATAACATGCCAACGCGCCAGCTCATTAACCAAGTTTGTTTCGAGCAAAATACGCCGCTCATCTCGGCGTCGGCAATTGGTTGGCAAGGACAATTCGCTGTCTTTGATTACCAAATACCAAGTGAACAAGAAGCGCAAAGTAAAGCCTGTTACCGCTGCTTGTATCCGTTTGACGAACTACCACAAAGTCAAAAATGCAGTGAGAGCGGTGTCGTCGGTCCGGTGGTGGGCACACTTGGTAACTACCAAGCGATAGCGGCAATTCAAAAACTTGCGACGGGAAAGTTTCATGTCGAGACTGCCAAGTTGCATCTGTTTGATGGGTTGAAACTGCAATGGCAAACCATGGCGATAAGCAAAGACAAACAGTGCCAAGTGTGTGCTCAGATTTAGCTTACGAGTAATGGGCAGAATTAAGAGAGTTGGAAGCAATGACGTTATCAGAACAACAAACAACACAAATGACCGCTGCTGACTTAGATGTGATCACTATTGTCATCAATGACCAATCACATCAAGTTGCCATTGAGTCGAATCTACAGCAAATCATTAGTCAATTTGCGCTCCCTGAAATGGGCTGTGTTTTTGCAATTAATAACAATGTTGTGCCGCGCAGTGAGTGGGCTAGCACAGTTCTTTCACAGGGAGATAGCATCTCTTTGTTTCAAGCGATCGCAGGGGGTTAAAGTCGATGCTTAAAATTGGTGATAAACAATTCGAATCAAGACTGTTCACGGGAACAGGGAAGTTTGCCAACAGCCGATTAATGGCAGAAGCGATTCAAGTGTCGGGCTCTCAACTTGCGACCATGGCGTTGAAACGTGTGGATGTGAACGACCAACAAGACGATATTTTGCTGCCGTTAGTACAAGCGGGTGTGAACTTGTTGCCGAACACCTCGGGTGCAAAGAATGCTAAAGATGCCGTATTTGCAGCTCAACTGGCGCGAGAGGCGTTAGGTACAAACTGGTTAAAACTGGAAATTCATCCAGACCCGAAGTACTTGATGCCCGATCCAATTGAGACACTTGCTGCCGCTGAGCAACTGGTTCGTGAGGGCTTCATTGTCCTTCCTTATTGTCATGCTGACCCGGTTCTGTGCAAACGATTGGAAGAAGTAGGCTGTGCCGCAGTCATGCCATTAGGTGCGCCGATTGGTTCCAACAAAGGGATAGTTTCTCACGATTTCCTAGAGATTATCATCGACCAAGCTAATGTTCCTGTCGTTGTCGATGCGGGTATCGGCGCACCTTCACATGCCGCGCGTGCGATGGAAATGGGAGCGGATGCCGTGCTCGTCAATACTGCGATTGCAGCTTCGAGCGATCCCGTTGCGATGGCGAAGGCATTTAAGTTGGCGGTAGAGTCCGGGCGTATGGCTTATGAAGCTGGACTTGCCGGTAAGGTTTCTCATGCGGTTGCGTCGAGTCCACTGACGTCATTCCTAGATGAGCTTTAGTACTAGATTGGTTTAGCTATTAAGCGAGGAAAACATGAGCTTCGTTGAACAATTTAAGCAGCTTAATTGGGATGACATTTCGATGTCGATCTACGCGAAAACGGCACAAGATGTTGAGCGAGCATTGAATAAACCCAAGCGTGATTTGGAAGACTTTAAAGCGCTAATTTCACCAGCTGCTGAAGCGTACTTAGAGCAGATGGCACAACTGTCATACTCGGCCACTCGCAAGCGTTTTGGTAATACCATGTCGCTTTATATTCCATTGTACCTTTCTAACTTGTGCGCCAATGCTTGTACTTATTGTGGCTTCTCAATGGAGAATAGAATCAAGCGTCGTACCTTGAATCGGGACGAAGTGGCAGCAGAAGTTGAAGCCATCAAGCGCATGAAGTTTGATAGCGTGTTGCTGGTGACTGGCGAGCACGAAACTAAAGTGGGTATGAAATACTTCCGCGAAATGGTGCCTACGATTAAGCAACGTTTTAACTATTTGGCGATGGAAGTACAGCCACTTGATCAAGACGAATACGCTGAGCTCAAGACATTGGGTTTGGATGCGGTGATGGTCTATCAAGAAACGTATCATCCTTCGACTTACGCCGAGCACCATTTGCGTGGCAACAAGATGGATTTCGAATACCGATTGGATACACCCGATCGTCTTGCAAAAGCAGGTATTGATAAGATCGGTATCGGTGCTTTGATAGGGTTGGAAGAGTGGCGTACCGACTGTTTTTATGTGGCAGCGCACTTGGACTATCTTGAGCGCACGTATTGGCAGACTCGTTACTCGATTTCTTTCCCGCGTTTGCGTCCTTGTGAGGGTGCGCTCCAACCCAAATCAGTCATGACGGATAAGCAACTTGTTCAGCTGATTTGCGCTTATCGTTTGTTGAATCCAGAAGTGGAGTTGTCATTATCGACTCGTGAGTCACCGAAGTTTAGAGATAACGCATTGCCTTTAGGCATTACCAGTATGTCTGCTGCATCGAAAACTCAGCCGGGTGGTTATGCGATGGATGATGTTGAACTCGAGCAGTTTGAGATCAGTGATGAGCGAAGCGCAGGTTCTGTGGAAGATATGATTCGAGCCAAAGGGTTTGACCCTGTATGGCGAGATTGGCACTCGGCGTATTCTGGTTAAGTAGCAAAGAAAGCCACTAGTCATCGTTATGTTTCACGTGAAACATAGGCAAAAAAAGAGGGTTGATGCAAAACATCAACCCTCTACTTTTTTCTAGCTTCTAGCTTCTAGCTTCTAGCTGTGTGCTACTGGTAGCGTTGCTTGACGAAGCCACTCTTTCACATCACCTTCAACAAGTGGGCTGATCTCATCCCATACCTTCTGATGGTAATCATTCAGCCAAGCAAGTTCTGGACGAGTTAGCATATCAACGTTGATATTTCGCTTGTCGATTGGACAGCGCGTTAGCGACTCAAATGACAGAACAGGGAAGTCACCGTTAGTTGGTGTTTCAACAACAAGCTCTAGGTTTTCAATACGGATACCAAACGCATCTGCACGGTAGTAGCCTGGCTCGTTGGACAGCACCATACCTTCTGTTAGAGGCACGTCGATTTGCTTCTTAGAAATGCTCGCCGGACCTTCATGAACACTTAGGAAGTGACCAACACCGTGACCAGTACCATGATCGTAATCGTAGCCTTCCGCCCATAGGTGCTGACGAGCTAGCGTATCGATTTGGTAACCACGTGTGCCTTTCGGGAAACGTGCACGAGCAACACCGATGTGACCTTTTAGCGCGAGAGTGAATTGTTTAATCATCTCTTGTGAAGGCTGACCGATCGCGATGGTACGCGTGATGTCTGTCGTGCCATCTAGGTACTGACCGCCTGAATCCACTAGGTAAAGTGTGTTCAGTTCTAGCTTGCCAGGTTCAGGTTGGTTTTCGTGGTTGTAGTGACACATCGCCGCGTTGCCACCTGCTGCCGAAATAGTATCGAAGCTAAGATCCATAAGCGTCGGGTCTTCGCTACGGAACGCTTCCAGTTTGTCAGCCAATGTTGCTTCATCATGCAAGTTACCCGCAACGACTTCTGCATCTAACCAAGATAGGAACTTGCTCATCGCCACGCCATCTCGGATATGACACGCTTTCATGCCTGCGATTTCAACTGCGTTCTTCGCTGCTTTTGGCATTAGGCATGGGTCAGCTTTACTCACCACTGATGCGCCAGCATTTTGTAGAACCAGCTTAAACCATGCGTTACTTGTCGCAGGGTCAACCAGTACATTCTTGCCAGTTAGAGTTTCTAGTCGTGCTTGTAATGCTTCTGGGTGATGGACTGTTACGCCAGAACCAACGTGAGCGTCAAACTCAGCAGGTAGACGTGCTGGATCTAGGAAGTATTCCACGCTTGAGTCTGAATGCAGAATCGCGTGAGAAAGCAGAACTGGTAGGCGTGATACATCAAGACCACGAACGTTGAGCAACCAACAGATAGAATCAAGTGCTGTGATCACTGCGCTGTCTGCGCCGGCTTTTTTCACCAGCTCTGCGATTTCTTGGCGCTTGCTTTCACTTGATTGACCAACCGCTTCTGTTGCCATTAGGCGAACATCAGAAACCACAGGAGCAGGGCGGTCGTGCCACAGCTCATCAATTGGGTTGCTGTCGAGAATCTTAAGCTCAAGTGCACCTGCAAGTTTTGCTTGTGCCATGTCTAACCAAGCAGAGTTGTGCATGCGAGGGTCGATTGCCACAGACGCGTCATTTGCAAGATGGTCTTTAATCCAATCTAATGCAGGCTCTTCAATCAGGTGACGGTATTCGAATAGATCAGCAGGAACCTGCTTAGTTACTTGTACCGTGTAGCGACCATCAACAAAGATAGCGGCTTTGTCTTTGGTGATTACCGCAGCACCAGCAGAACCAGTAAAACCAGTTAGCCAATGTAAACGCTCGTTGTGCGCTGGTACGTATTCGCCCAAATACTCGTCTTCATGTGGGACAAGCAGGGCATCAATATTATGTTGTGCTAGCCATTCGCGAATTGCATTCACGCGGCTTTGGGTATCGTTGTGCATCTGTGTTATTCCTTCAAATTACCGCTCCTTCATGCTCAGGTGTGGGAGCTGTTTCCATCTGCTTCATGCAGTTTACGATTCCATTGAGGTTCGCAATCACTTCAATAGAGTCGGAGTACAACAGGCCATAGATGAGCCAAAAAGGACTATCGACTGTTAAGCTACTCATTTTACCGTAAGAGCGCAAATCGCGTCCGGGATTTTTATCTAAGATGATCGGTTTTTTGCGTGATCATGGTACGTAGCCAAGTTAAAGCTGGGTCATTTTCTCTGTCTCGGTGCCAGAACAAAGTGTAAGCCATTGGCGGGAATTCGAGTGGCAGCGGCAGTAATGCCATGTCGTGTTGTTTGGCGGCCAGCTTCACAAAGTGGCTTGGCGCGGTAAACACAAAATCAGTGTAAGAACACAAACTGGCGGCACTGTTAAAGTCCGGTACGGTGAGTGCGATATCACGCTCACGACCAATGTCGGCTAGACGATAGTCGAGCAACCAACGGTCGTTGCCATCACAACGTACCTGAACATGACGCAGGGCTAGATAAGCTTCCAAATTCCAATTTCCACGCAAAGCCGGGTGGTCTTTACGTACGATACACATTTGGTGGTCGCGATAGATTTCCTGTTCACAAATGTCATCTGGCGGCAGCATAGTCAGCTTGGCATCGTTGATGTCGATGTCTCGACCTGTCATGCCTAAATCGATTTCACCGCGTTGAATCATCTTGAACGTTTGCTCCGACCAAGAGTGGGTGCTGATGGTCACGCCTGGTGCTTGTTGGAATATTGCTGGCAAGAAGTGGGGCAGAATGAGCGGGTAGACACTCTCTACCGCTGCGATTTGAAAACGGTACTCACTGCTCTGTGGCGAGAACTCCTCGGGGTGAGTCAGCACCTCAAGTTGGTTTATCAACAGATCCAGTTTCGGTTTAAGGAACAATGCGCGCGGTGTTGGCGTCAATCCGTGTGAGTTTCGAGTGAATAGGGGATCATCAAATTGGGTACGTAATTTCGCTAAGGATTTGCTCACGGCAGACTGACTCAAGCACAGTCTGTGGGCGGCTCGGGTGACATTCAACTCTTCAATCAGCACTTTAAAACAGACCAGCAAATTGAGGTCGATGCGTGCCAGTTTCTCTACGTTCACAGTGATTTTCCCTATTGGAATAATGGTCATGAGTATACATCATTTCCATTCATATCATCAGATGATTAAGCTTTGCTCAAAAGTTCTCGTTCAATTTGGAGTGTTTTGTGTCTAGCCATATTACAAATAGCAAAAAACAGATGGCGCTGTTGACCATGTTAGTTCTGTTCAGTCCGCTTGCGATTGATATCTATCTACCTGCTTTGCCTCTTATCGCGTCCACTTTTCAGGTAGAAAATGCATTGGCACAAGACACCATCACTTGGTTCCTATTTGCTATGGGTGTTGGTCAGCTATTCGCTGGTCCCTTGGCAGATAAACTCGGACGTCGAACTGTTGCATTGGGAGGCATCACCATCTACGCATTGAGCGCTTTATTGGCGTGGAGTGCTCAAAATATTGAGTGGATGTTGGCGGCTCGCTTGCTACAAGGCTTAGGTGCATGTGCAACATCTGTAGCAGCCTTTGCAACAGTTCGCGATATCTTTGGCCCGGAAAAAAGCGGCAAAATGATCAGCTACCTTAACGGCGCGATCTGCTTTATTCCGGCGCTAGCCCCGATTCTTGGTAGTTGGTTAACCCAACAATTTGATTGGCGTGCAAACTTCAGCTTTATGGCGGGTTTCGCTGTAATTGCAGGAGCGATGATGTTCCTTGGAATGAAGGAAACCAACCCAGCAACTGAAAAGCAGGCGGTATTTAAACTGAGCCGCTACTGGGCAGTCTTGAGCACTCCATCATTCATCTTCCACGCTTCATTGTGTTTGATGGCGATGGCGGTCATTCTTGCTTACGTGACTTCAGCTCCTGGCGTTTTAATGACAGGCATGGGCTTGTCGATGAATGAATTCACCTTCTGGTTTGGTCTTAATGCTGCGTTCAACATTGCAGCTTGTATGCTTGCGCCTAAGTTCATGGATCGTTGGGGCACACACAATTCACTGGTGGTTGGTATCAGCTTACTGGCGATTTCTGGTGTGATCATGATGGTGATGAAAGAGCACAACACGGCACTGTCTTTTATGCTGCCAATCTTTATCTCATCGGTTGGCTTCGCTTGGATTCTTGGCGCAGCAGCTGGTAAAGCGTTAGAACCGTTTGGTGATAAAGCGGGTACTGCGGCTGCATTGCTTGGTTTGTTCCAAATGAGTGGCTCTGGTTTGTTGGTGGGTACGCTACAGCGTTTATCACTGGATCCACAAACTCTGATTGCGATTCATATGTGGGTATTGCTTCCAGCTTTGGTGATTCTGTTTAGCAAAGCAGGTAAGAACTGGCATGCGAAATTGGCGAATGCGTAAAACTCGGTAATTTAGTATTTTCCAATGTACCTAACGCGTGTATATTTGTCGTTCAAACTTTTCTCGACACCATAACGGAACTCATAAAGTAATGTCGTTAACCACGTATGAAATGGCTCGTATCCTAGAGCAAATGGAAGAGTCACCAGAAAAGGTGATGTTTGGTAAGTTGCTTAACGAATTAGGTAACCAAAGCTCTGAGCGCATTCGTAGCGCGGCAAAACAAGTTCCAGTGCCGGTATTACGTGATCTTGTGTATCAATTTCAGCAAGTGATTGAATCACGTAAAGGCGAGCAAGTAGAGCAGATGGCAAAAGACCTCGCGAAGCAAGGTATCTCAGCTGAAGAGCTACTGGCTTACTTAAATAAATAATAAAAAAATCCCCGCATCACGCGGGGATTTTTTTAGTGAGTGATTTTCTTCTTCAGTATGTGGTCGAGGGACAATGGTCCTGGTCCCCATACAATCACTACAAGAATCATCAATCCCCAAAGTTGGTGATCATAGAAACCTTTCTCCCACAACAGTGGGTAAGAGACCACGGCGATGATGTTGAACACAAACAGAATCGCAGCCATCGGACGGGTAATCAATCCTAGTGCCAAGAACACCGGTAGAACTAATTCTGCAGCCGTACCTAAGTAAGCCGCCAATTCCCATGGCAGTATTGGCACTTGGTATTCCAGCTCAAACAAATACAGTGTGCTATCCCAAGACGAGATTTTGATTAGCCCTGAATTGAAGAACACCCACGCTACCCACAAACGACAAAAGAGAAGTAGTAAAGGGACAAAGCCAGCTTGTAGGGTACTGATTAAATCGTCGTACCGATTCACTAAGTTTTTAACCGTATCCGTCATAGAGTGCTCCTTAGATTGATTTCAATGTAAAGCCGTCAACGAGATCGAGTGCCATGATGCTATTGAGATGAGCGAGTAAAACTTCAGGTATTTCGCTCAAGCTCAGTTTCTGCTCTAAACATTGCAGCAGTTGGAAAACATCGGCATCGAGTGCGTGACACAAGGCTTCTCCATTGGCTTGAATCGAGATGACACCTTGTTGTAATTGGTTGATATTAAGTTGTTCGAATTGGCCAGTTTGAATCGCTCTGAACAAATCAAATACTGCGTAGCTGGAGTCAAAGCTGCGGCAGCCTTGTTTAAGGTGCAAAAGCAAAGCGGGTTGTTGCTCTTCACTCACTTCGCCAAGCAACGCAAGCGGTTTTAATTCTGTCGCATTGGATTGTTCATACTGTGCTTGACGAGCGAGGTCGATATGCCACTCGAAGCGCGCGACTTCAGGGCTGTAAGGTGCTTGTGCGATCACCTGACTAAACTGCATGATGGTGTCTTGAAAGCCGTCGCCATAATGCACCACATTTCCTTCTTCTAATGGATAAGTGAGAACATGTTGGCGAGCCATCTGTTCAAAGCACTCTTCACCAAGCAACGCTTCAACCACCGGGTAGGTCGCGGATAACACTTCGCTTAAGCTGACGATAAAGTTATTGCGGTAAATCTGCATGCGTTCATCAGCGGTAAACTCATCACTGGCAATATCGCAATCTTCACCGAGTGCTTGATAATGTAGGGCTTTAGCAAACTGGCTTTGTAAGGTGGCTAGATTCATGATGCCTTCCTTGGTTCGCTTTGTTCACTTGGGAGTGTGCCTTGCAATAGCAGTTGCGATGCTTTCTGCGCTTCTCCGAGCAAGACTTCTGGCGCGGGGATATCCAAGTCCCATTCAATCAGCGCATGGCGTGGACCGTGTTTTTTTGTCCACTGCGCGAACAGCTGCCAAACTTCGTCGCTAACTGGGCGGCTATGGGTATCAATCCATATCTCACCTTTGTCGAGTTGTTTGATGGTAAAACCTGCCAAGTGAATCTCATCCACTTTGTCGGCTGGAATTGCATCTAGGTATGTGTCGCAATCAAAACCGTGGTTGAACGCCGAAACATAAACATTGTTTAGATCGAGCAATAAACGACAGTCAGTGTGCTTTTGCACTTCGGTAAGAAACTCCCATTCGCTGATGGTCGAATGTTGAAACTTCACATAACTAGATGGGTTCTCTATCAAGATCTCGCGTTGCAAATAATCCTGCACTTCATTCACGTTACGAGTGAACACTTTGAGCGCTTCTTCCGTATACGGAAGTGGAAGCAGGTCATTAAAGTAGTGACCGCCGTTTTCACTCCAACTCAAATGGTCAGAAACAAGAATCGGGTCGATTGAGTCAATCAGCGCTTTAAGTTGAGCAAGGTGCTTTTGATTCACACGTTCCACCGAACCTAGTGACAGACCAATGCCGTGACAGCTAATTTGATATTGCTCGAGTAATGCTTGTAATTGATTGCGCTCTGCAGCGTTGGGTTGAAAATAGTTTTCACTGTGGATTTCTAACCAAGATAACTCGGGTTTGTTTTGGCTAAAGTAATCGAGGTGAGGGGTTCTCAATCCAACTCCAACAAGGTCGTGGAAGGTGTGGTGTTTCACGTGAAACTCCTTTTCAAAGCGGGCGGGAAGAGAAGGATGCGCTGGTTGAGCGTCAACGCATCCTTGCAGTAGCTAGCGATAAAAAATTATGAAGAAGAAGTGCTACCGCCAACGAGTTTGTCACATAGACCTTTTGGTACGACTACGAATGCGTCTTTTTGGTTATCTTCTTTAGAAGTACCAGCACATGAGCTGCTTTTCGTTGCACAGTCGTTTTTACCTGCTTTAGAAACGCCGTAGCACTTCTCTTTATCAGCAGCGACAGCTGGAGCTGCAGTTAGCATTGTGCCACCAAGAGCTAGAAGACCAGTAACAGCAGCAGTAACAGCTAGATTCGACTTTTTCATAATAAATTCCTCTGAATGATTTCCTTTACTTTAAGTTGGCAAGATGAATCGCCTGTTTTGGCGTTTTTGTTATCAACTTGCTTAACTTAAAAGATAGGAAACTGGCTAAAAAACTTTCAGAAAAATTTTCGAAACAAATGGTTTTAAAGAATGGAATTTATATAACTTATTGATGTGTAGAGTAAAAAAACGACGAATTTTTTATGAATTTTTGTCTAATCTGAAGAGGTTGTTTAGGTTATAATCTATTTTTATGTATAAATAACCAGTAGCTCTCATCATGATGGATCCATCTCTATTACTCGACGGTTTGAACGACAAACAACGTGAAGCCGTTGCAGCACCTCTAGAAAACTTGCTCGTCCTTGCTGGTGCAGGGAGTGGTAAGACACGCGTTCTTGTTCACCGTATCGCTTGGTTGATGTCGGTCGAGCAATCATCTCCGTTCTCAATCATGTCGGTAACCTTTACCAATAAGGCGGCGGCAGAGATGCGTGGACGTATCGAAGAGCTAATGATGGGCAGTGCAGGCGGCATGTGGAATGGTACTTTCCACGGCATTTGTCACCGTATTCTGCGTGCGCACTATCTTGATGCCAAGCTACCGGAAGATTTCCAAATCATCGACAGTGACGACCAACAGCGTCTACTAAAGCGTTTGATCAAAGCGCAAAACCTCGATGAGAAGCAGTGGCCAGCGCGCCAAGTTGCATGGTGGATTAACGGCAAGAAAGACGAAGGTCTGCGCCCGTCGCACATTGATGCGTACCATGATCCAGTGACCAAGACATATCTGCAGCTATACACCGCTTACCAAGAAGCGTGTGATCGTGCTGGTTTAGTCGATTTTGCGGAAATCTTGCTGCGCGCACATGAGCTACTGCGTGATAACAAGTTCGTCCGTGAACACTACCAAGCACGCTTTAAGCATATCTTGGTGGACGAGTTCCAAGATACCAACAACATTCAATATGCTTGGCTACGTATGATGGCGGGTCCTGAGTGTCATGTGATGATCGTAGGTGATGACGATCAGTCGATTTACGGCTGGCGTGGTGCAAAAGTCGAGAACATTGAGAAATTTACGCTGGAATTCCCAAGCGTGAATACCATTCGTCTTGAACAAAACTACCGTTCAACCAAGACCATTCTGGAAGCGTCCAACGCTCTGATCGCGAATAACACCGAGCGTATGGGTAAAGAGCTTTGGACTGATGGCGTTGTCGGTGAGCCTATCTCGGTATACAGCGCTTACAACGAACTAGACGAAGCCCGTTTTGCGGTAAACAAAATCAAAGAGTGGCAAGACAAGGGCGGGGCTCTGAATGACGCTGCAATGCTTTACCGTAACAACGCCCAGTCGCGTGTTCTTGAAGAAGCACTAATCCAAGCTGGTCTGCCTTACCGTATCTACGGCGGTATGCGATTCTTCGAACGTCAGGAAATCAAAGATGCCTTGAGCTACATGCGTTTGATTGCCAACCGTAATGATGATGCGGCATTTGAACGTGTAGTGAATACGCCAACACGTGGTTTGGGTGATAAGACGCTTGAAACCATCCGTTTTGCGGCTCGTGACCGTGGTTGCACCATGTGGGAAGCGAGTGTGGCTATGTTGGATGAAAAGGTGCTTGCTGGTCGTGCTGCTGGTGCTCTGAGCCGTTTTATCGAGCTTGTTACGGCACTAGAAGATGACACCATCGAGATGCCGCTGCATCACCAAACTGACCATGTGATCAAATACTCTGGCTTGTTCGCGATGTACGAGCAAGAGAAGGGCGAAAAGTCTAAGGCACGTATTGAGAACTTGGAGGAATTGGTGACCGCAACTCGCCAATTCGAGAAACCAGAAGAAGCTGAAGACATGTCTCTGCTGACGGCATTCCTAACCCACGCGGCACTAGAAGCGGGCGAAGGACAAGCGGACGAGTTTGAAGATGCGGTTCAGTTAATGACATTGCACAGTGCGAAAGGTCTAGAGTTCCCATTGGTGTTTATGGTCGGTGTGGAAGAAGGCATGTTCCCAAGCCAAATGTCGGCAGAAGAAGCAGGGCGTTTAGAAGAAGAACGTCGTCTGTGTTACGTAGGCATGACCCGTGCAATGCAGAAACTGTACATCACTTATGCTGAAATGCGCCGTTTGTACGGTCAGGATAAGTACCATAAACCGTCTCGCTTTATCCGTGAACTGCCAGAAACTTGTTTAGATGAAGTACGCATGAAGGCGCAAGTTAGCCGTCCTGCAAGCAGCGGTCGATTTAGCCAAACGGCGGTGAAAGAGAGCTTTAATGAAACTGGCTTTACGCTAGGTTCTCGAGTGATGCATCCAAAGTTTGGTGAAGGCACCATCATCAACTTCGAAGGCAGTGGTCCACAGAGCCGCGTACAGATTGCCTTTAACGGTGAGGGCATCAAATGGTTGGTGACTGCTTACGCACGGCTAGAGAAACTGTAAGGCTTCACCAAAACTAATCAACTTAAGAGCTGCTTCGGCGGCTCTTTTTGTTTGTGCTGTTTGTATGTCACTAATGCAGTAAAAAATGGAATGATAAATGGAGTGCGAAAGCGCGATTTAACGATGCTGTTTGAAGGGAAAGTTTGGTGTTGTTGGTGAATGTCTGTTTTCAGCAGAGCTAGCTGCTGAGAAAAATTTTAGGCAAAGAAAAACCCCGAGGGCTTGCGCCCATCGGGGTTATAGTCTTACTCGCAGCAATCCGGCTACTAAGAGTGCTCCATGCATCTAATCCATGATAGTGTGCTGAATCCGTCAGCTTAATCCTTGCGTCGCCTTCCTAGCGGTGTCCTTAATGACCTTATCCTGGTCTGCTAACCATCCTCGTTAGCTCTCATCACTTGTTCCCTGAGCGGTGTCCCTGACATCATCCTGATGTTCAAATCCTTGCCTCGTCCAGAGGTGTCCATTTCCCGTCCTTAGTAGCAACCATCCTAGTCACTATTGATTCCGTTCAATGTCCAATTTTGCAATCCATGCCCGACTATTCATCCTGAATAACCGTTTCTTCTTCCTGAAGTTCACCAAGTCCGTGGTGTTTCCTGTTCCGTGTCAGCATCCTTCCGACAGGTTTAATATTACGTGTTTAACGATTTCCAACAACGGGCTAATCTCACATTTTTTCACTCTCTTAGCGTTCAAAAAAGATACATAAATATTAAATTCAATGACTTATGCTCTTTGTTGTACGGTTTTACCATTAAAAAAGAGAGGTTTGCTCAACCCTTTGTGAGAGATCTCGCACAAGGGGTCGAGCGAAAGACTCTTACTGCCCGATAGCGACACCTTCACGCCTTGGATCGGCTGCGCCCTCAAGACCGTCTTTTGTTATACGTATCGCATGCAGTCCAGAGTTCAAATCACGAACATCAGTTTTAAAACCCATCTTTTCCAACTCAGGCTGTAAGCCTTCTGCAGCAGTACCTTGCTCAATATCTAAAGTACCAAAACGGTTCAGTAATCGTGGTTGATTAATCGCGCTTTGGATGTCCATATCCCATTGCGTGTGGGCGATAATGGCTTGTGCGACGTAACCAATGATGCGGCTGCCACCCGGTGAGCCAATTGCCATGTAAGGTTTGTCATCCTTCATCATAATGGTTGGTGCCATGGATGAGCGTGGGCGTTTACCCGGTTCTAAGCGGTTCGCGATTGGCACACCATCTTGATGAGTGCGGAAGGAGAAGTCTGTCAGTTCGTTATTAAGCAAGAAGCCGCGCACCATCAAGCGTGAGCCAAAGGCGTTCTCAATGGTCGTTGTCATTGAAACCACATTGCCTTGCTTATCGACGATATTGAAATGGCTGGTGGAAGGCAGCTCGATCGATTGATCCATGCTTAAGTTCATCGCGTGTGACCATGGTGGATTGCCGGCTTCAACCTTACGCAAGGCTTTACCGACTTGAATCAACTCAGCACGCTGTTTGAGATAATCTTTATCAAGCAAGCCTTCGGTTGGCATTGGTACATAATCTTGGTCAGCCATGTATTTACTGCGATCCGCGAACGCAAGACGAGATGCATCGGCGATCACTTGCCATGATTTTGCGCTTTCGGCTCCCCAACCTTTCAGATCGTATTGCTCGGTGATCGCTAGAATCTGCCCAACCGTCAATGCGCCAGAGCTAGGTGGTCCCATGCCGCAGATGTCATAGCTTTGGTAAGCCGCACAAACCGGTTCACGTTGCTTGATTTGGAACGCATCAAAGTCAGGTTGTGCCAATACGCCAGGATTGCCCGGTGCATTTTGTACGGTCTTGATAATGTCTGTGGCGATATCGCCTTGATAGAAAGCTTTTGCCCCTTGCTCTGCAATTGCCGTCAGAGTTTGCGCGTATTCAGGGTTCTTCAACAACGTGCCTTCGGCTTTTGGTGAGCCATCTGGATTAAAGAAGTAAGCCTTAGTCGCAGGGAAGCGTGATAGGCGTTTGGCATCTTTCTCAATCAGACTCGCGAGACGAGGACTGACCTCGAAACCTTGTTCAGCTAAGGTAATCACAGGTTGGATGATCTTCTTCCATTCCAACTTGCCGTATTTCTGGTGCGTATCCCACAGCAATTTCACAGTGCCAGGAGTAGCAACGGAGCGCCCACCAACAACCGCATCGTAAAATTGCAGTGGTTGTCCTTTGTCATCTAGGAAGAGCTTCGGCGTCGCGGCGAGCGGTGCGGTTTCACGTCCATCATACGTGGTCAGTTTTTGTTTCTCACTGTCCCAATACACTAAGAAGGCGCCACCACCAATGCCTGAAGATTGGGGTTCTACCAAGCCCAGCATCAGTTGTACGGCAACCATGGCATCAATAGCATTACCACCTTGAGCAAGAACATCCGCCCCGGCTTGGGTGGCAAGTGGGTTGGCTGCGGTGACCATATAATCTTTGGCTTTGACCAACTGCTTTTGCTCGAAGCCAGTACTGTGCTCCGGCGCAACGGCATCTGCCGCTTGGTTAGCAAAGGCTGAGGTAGATAAGACGAGTGGGGAAGTAAGAAAAAGACCCGTGGTCACGAGTCGGTTGAACGTCCAATGCATGATGACTCTCCATGTTGCCAGTTTTGTGCTTTCAGCTTGGCAGTCATGAAGAGTCACGTCGAGTCAGCAATCTTAGAAATGTCGATTGTGCTACGCTTTTAAATCAGTACTTTATCCGATAAAAGTGCTGATGGTTTGGTACAAAATACTGCCACCCACGAGAGTAAATACCACGCCACACAGACCGTCGATGTAGATGCCTGCTTGTTGCAATTTGCGTTGTAAGCGCTGCGTCGACAGCATCCATGCAAGGCTAGAGAACCAGAATAGCGACAAGCCAAACAGGATGACCAAAGCAATACCTTTGCCAGTGATCGACATACCTGCAGGGACTAAGCTCGACATCAAACTGATAAAGAACACCAAGGCTTTCGGGTTAAGAATGTTGGTCGCAAATCCTTTAGCAAATGCCTGACGCTTATTGCTGATCACTAGGTTGTTTTGCTTCTTAGGTTGATCCGCCATTGGATTTTTGATCATTGAGATCACGGCGCGTAATGCACCAATACCTAAATAGAGCAGGTAACTACCACCGAGCAGTTGCACCACGGAGTACAACACTGGGTGCTGGTGGACGATATAACTTACGCCTGTCAGGCTGAACAAAGAGTGCAGCAAAATACCGACAGACAATCCCAACGCAATGTACAAGCCAGTTTGACGACCATGACGCGTCGCGTTTTGTACAACCAGCGCAAAGTCGGGACCGGGACTCATTAGGGCAATAAAGTGAATGCTGGCGAGCGTCAGCAATATGGTGGATTCATTCATAACACATCTCAAATATAACCAATGTGGCTATTGTCGTGGCAAGTCACCTGTGGCGCTTGTAAAAAACTGACAGCTTTCTCGGTAAATGAAATTAACGAGTCACTTGAGAAGGGGAAACGCCGTAGGTCTGCTTAAACGCTTTGCTGAAATGCGCTTGATCGTAGAAACCGATCTGATGGGCAACGTCGGTACCACATTGACCAGCTTGCAGTAACTTCATGCCTTGTTCAAGGCGCAGGCGTGCGAACCATGCGTAAGGCGTCATGCCAGTTTGCGCTTTAAAGTGGCGCTGGAACTGAGTTGGGCTCAGTTGGCACAGCTCTGAAAGTGAATCCAAACGCACTGCTTGGTCAAGGTTTGCCATTAGATAATCTTTTAACGTTCCAAGTGATTGATTTCCTAACGGCACCACTTTTTGTCGCTCAAGCGATCCGTAGCGATCAAAAAGCTGGTTAAATCCTTCAAAAGGAAGGCAATCTTTGGTGAGCTGGCTGAGGTTTTCACGACGAAGTAGTCCATGTAAGTTACTAAGTTGTGAAAATATCTGTGGATCCGAGATGATCAGCTCGTTGAAGTGTATTATTTGACCGTTTTGCTTAAGATCAGCCAGATCGCTCAATAGGTGAGGTTCGATCGCAAATACATTCACTTCATAGCCACTTTCGAGCTTAGATTGCCCGTCGTGCAGCTCATCTGGCGGCATTATCACAATTTGCCCGTGACCAACTTGGTGGCTGTTACCTTGGTATTGGAACTTCTGCGCACCATGCGTGATCAGACCGAGATGAAAATCCAGGTGGTAATGCCTTTGAAAAGCAAATTTCTGATATTTCGCCTCTATCAGACTTAAGTTGTCATGGTCGGTTGCGTAGTACTGAATATGTTCCATTAAATAAAAAAAGCTTGGTCACATTATGACCAAGCTTATCCATCAATTTCTTAAATGTCTTGTAAAAAACGATCAGGCAGCACGAGCCGCTTTACGTGACTTGCGGTTATTACGCAGACCATCAAAGCTAAATACCACCAAGGCGCCCCAAATAAAGGCGAAGGTGATGGCTTTATCACTAGTGAACGGTTCGCCGTAGATCAGCACCGCAAGCAAAAACATCAAACTCGGACCAATGTATTGGAAGAAGCCCAACGTCGATAGCTTTAGACGGGTTGCTGCTCCAGTAAAACACAGTAGCGGCAGGGTAGTGATCACGCCTGCAGCAATCAACAAGGTATTCAGCTGCATTGGGTTATCTAGCATGTTGGACGTCGGTGAACTTGCAATAAACAGCAAGTAAATTGCTGCAGCAGGTAACATCACCAAGGTTTCAATGAATAGCCCGGTTTGTGCTTCTACACTGACTTTCTTACGCAGCAAGCCATAAAAGCCGAAACTCATTGCCAGCGCTATAGCGACCACAGGCACCGAGCCAAAGACGATCAGCTGCACTAATACGCCACAGGCGGCAAGGACAACCGCGAACCACTGAAGTTTACGTAGACGCTCGCCAAGGAAGACCATCCCGAGTAAGACGTTGATCAGTGGGTTAATGTAATAACCTAAGCTGGCATCGAGCATGTGATTCGAGTTCACCGCCCAAATGAAGATCAACCAGTTTGCACCGACCAAAATGGCAGTAGAAACCAGAAACATCATCTTGGTTTTGTTTTTAATGATGTCGCGAACCGAGCGCCAATGGCGACCAAAATGGAGGAGTGCGGCTAGCAAAAAGAAAGACCAAATCACTCGGTGGCTTAAGATCTCTAGTGGCGAGACTTCAGCAATCGATTTGAAGTAAATGGGTGCGATGCCCCACATGGTGTACGCGCCAATAGCAAGCAAGACGCCTTGCCGTGAGCGTTGTTGTTCTTCTGGTGTCATGGGATGTCACCTAATTGAGTTTTTATAGAGCAGAAAATCAGTATACGAGTCGTGAGCTGAATCACCTAACAATTTGCGGTTTTATTCGCCATGAAACCCCATTACAATGTGCCCTCACTTTGCGTGCTAGTGGCATGCATAAGCACCTCTTTTTAAGACCCAATCTGAGATTTTTCATGACCTCTACCTTGTTAGCCGAACAATCAGACTCGCCTGTAACGCCTCAACGTGTGTTGGAGGATGTGTTTGGTTACCAAGAGTTCCGTGATGGTCAGCAGTTGGTGATTGATGCTGCGGTAGAAGGTCGCGACAGCTTAGTTATCCTGCCTACGGGTGGCGGTAAGTCGCTGTGTTATCAAATTCCTGCTTTGGTTCGCTCTGGAATTACTTTGGTCATTTCTCCGCTTATCTCGCTGATGAAGGACCAAGTGGACCAGCTTAAAGCCAACGGTGTAGCGGCTGAATGCATTAACTCGACCATGCCTCGTGAGGAGTTGCTCAGCGTGTATAACCGCATGCACACAGGTCATCTTAAGTTGGTGTACGTCTCACCAGAACGCGTATTGATGCGTGATTTCATTGAGCGCTTGGAAAACCTGCCGCTATCGATGATTGCTGTCGATGAAGCGCACTGTATTTCCCAATGGGGACACGACTTCCGTCCAGAATACGCCGCGCTTGGTCAACTTAAGCAGCAGTTTTCCCATGTGCCATTTATGGCGCTGACCGCGACGGCGGATGACGCAACGCGCCGAGATATTCTTGAGCGTCTGCAACTGAATAATCCAGAGGTTTACCTAGGCAGCTTCGACCGTCCTAACATCCGCTACAACTTAGTTGAGAAGCACAAACCGGTTTCGCAAATCGTTCGTTATCTTGAGACCCAGAAGGGTAATTGCGGCATCATTTATTGTGGTAGCCGTAAGAAAGTTGAGATGGTGACTGAGAAGCTGTGCAACAACCACATTCGTGCTGCTGGTTATCACGCAGGTATGGACGCCGATGAGCGCGCTTACGTTCAAGAAGCTTTCCAACGCGATGATATCCAAATCGTGGTGGCGACCGTGGCATTCGGTATGGGCATCAACAAACCAAACGTGCGCTTTGTGGTTCACTTTGATATCCCGCGCAATATCGAGTCCTACTATCAGGAAACCGGTCGTGCTGGGCGTGATGGTTTGCCTGCGGAAGCCATGATGTTGTATGACCCGGCGGATATCAGTTGGCTGCGCCGTATGTTGGATGAGAAAGACGATGGTCCACAGAAGCAGGTGGAAACCCATAAGCTGAATGCGATGAGTGCCTTTGCTGAGGCGCAAACTTGTCGTCGTCAGGTGCTATTGAATTACTTTGGTGAGTATCGCGATAAGCCATGTGGCAACTGCGATATTTGCTTAGATCCACCGAAACACTTTGATGCCACGGAAGAAGCGCGTAAGGCGTTATCTTGTGTGTACCGTGTTAATCAGAGCTTTGGTATGGGTTACGTAGTGGAAGTGCTACGTGGCATGCAAAACATTCGTGTACGTGAAAACGGTCACGATAAGATTTCTACCTACGCGATAGGGCGCGACCACAGCCACGATTACTGGGTGAGTATCTTCCGTCAGTTAATCCACAAAGGGCTGCTGTTCCAAAACATCACGCGTAACTCAACGCTGCAACTTACTGAAGAGGCGCGTCCGCTGCTACGTGGCGATGTGACTCTGGAGTTAGCGGTTCCGCGTTTAGACACTGCAGCACGTGCGGCGAAGTCGGACAAACTGACCAGCAAGAACTACGACAAAAAGCTGTTTGCTAAGTTGCGTAAGCTGCGTAAGTCGATTGCTGATGAAGATGGTTTACCACCATACGTAGTCTTTAGTGACGCGACTTTGATTGATATGGCGGAAATTCTGCCAACGTCTTACGGCGAAATGCTGGCAGTCAGCGGCGTTGGTCAGCGCAAACTGGAGAAGTACGCCGACCCATTCCTCGATTTGATTCAAGAACACATTACTCACCACGGATAAGGAACCAAGATGCAAAAGGAATTTGGCTTAGCGGACTACATGGCACAAGAAGGGCGCTTAATCATTACCGCGCCGAGCTTTGACCTTGATAGCTTTCCTGCCTTAGGTGAGCGTTTAGTCGGCTTGCTTTCTGCAACTGTGGTGGAAAAGCAATGGGATGCAGACATTCACTCTTGGCTGATTGACTTTGAAGGTTGCCGACTGTTTATGAAAGCAGAGCATTACAGCGAAGCGATTTGGTTTGAAGCTTTAGCGATTGAAGAGAGCAGGGAAGAGTTGGATTATCTTGCAGGATTGTTCCAGCGCGGTTTCTAAAATAGAATTTTTTCTTGAAAGGGTGTTTCACATGAAACACCCTTTTTTATGCTCAAACGTTTGCGTAAAACAGACGACTTGCGGCGAAAAGTGGTTAATGTATAATCGCCCACCGCTTCGCTCAGAATGAGCAAAGCCAGTTTATTTTTCATTTTACATTGTTGGTAAGAGCCACTCTATTCAGTGACTCGATTTGGGTTCCCTCACCCCCAAACCAAACTAAAAAGGTATCGCATGAGTAACTTTACCCCTGCGCAGCAGCGCAACGCCCTTATCTATCTGGTTCTATTCCACCTAGTCATTATTGCATCTAGCAATTATCTAGTTCAGCTACCGTTTACTATTTTCGGTTTCCATACCACTTGGGGTGCATTCACTTTCCCATTTATCTTCTTAGCGACTGATTTAACCGTACGTATTTTCGGTGCTCAGTTGGCGCGTAAGATCATCTTCTTAGTGATGTTGCCTGCTTTAGCAGTGTCTTACTTCTTATCGGTGGTGTTCTTCGAAGGTCAATTCCAAGGTTTTGGCCACCTAGGGGAATTTAACTTATTCGTTGCTCGTATCGCGATTGCTAGTTTCATGGCGTACTTACTTGGTCAGATCATGGATGTGCACGTGTTCAACCGCTTACGTCAAATGAAGCAATGGTGGGTGGCACCAACGTGTTCAACGCTTTTCGGTAATGCACTTGATACCATCGCTTTCTTCGCCATTGCGTTCTACCAAAGTCCAGATCCATTCATGGCGGAGCATTGGACGGAAATCGCGCTGGTGGATTACGGCTTCAAACTGATTATCAGTCTTGGTTTGTTCGTTCCTATGTACGGCGTATTACTGAATTACCTCATTAAGAAGCTGACTGCGGTGAACCCTGACTTTAAGGTGACGACAAGCGTTCAGTCTTAATATCAGTGGGAACCCCGAAAGCCGCTTGCTCAAATCAAGCGGCTTTTTTGTGTCTGTTTACTTGGGTTTAGAGCGTTTTGTACAGCGTGGGAAGTAATTAGATCATAGGTGTCCAAAAGCTCCCTAAGCTGCACGAAGGTAAAAATGAGCAATAAAAAAGGTCCCGAATGAGACCTTTTAATCGAAGATACGGAACGTAGAGGAAGTTCGCTCGTGAAATGGCTAACGGAGCATCTTCTCAATCAAAATGGCTTTTTGCGCATCGAAGGCGCCAAGTTGCAGGCCGTTCTCCCAACTGATGCTTTGATTGAACATCGCCAACATCAAACCGACACTGCGTTGATTGGCGTCCTGCCAGCAATCAGACTCGCTGTACTCTCCATTATTTATCGCGTTGCCATTAACGAGAATGGGCTCGAAACGCCATTTTTCGCCGACACGGTAGTAGCCTTTGCTAGTTAAGGTCTGGTTGGATTGAATCGTTAGATTGTGCTCGATGCCAGGTTCACCTGTTAATTCAAATACAAATCGTAGCTGGTGGTCGCCACATTGCAGCTCAACGATCAGTTGGCCGTTTTCCTCAATCAGTGTCGATTGAGAATAGTCTCCGAAGCAGTGCAGCAACCAAGAAATAGGGTGACTGGCTGTTTCAAGAAACCACTCTTTGAGTGTGAAGGTGCCCGGTAGGTTAACTTGGGTGATTAGATTGACCACACAAGGTTGGGTTTGCGAGGTGAGCCATTTCTCTATCGTCTTGGCGGTCTCTAGCTGAGCAAAGGCGTAATTAACCAATAGGTTGGCGTTCGGTTGCTGCCAGTGAGTGATGTCGGAATTCAATCCCACCAATGGCTTTTCACAAATCAGCTTGGTTGAACCTAACGTCTTTATGATCTCTGCATGAGTATGCGCAGGTGTCGCGATGGTCACGATATCAAGTTGTTTGAGTGCGCAGATGTTCGTTTCTGCCTTTAGGATTGTTTCTTCACTGCACGCTTGCTGAAGAGGTTCTATTTGGTTGGCACATAACGTCGTGACTGCAACACCATTGTTTCTATAGTGTGGAATGTGCGTGCGTCCCCAGTTGATTCCTATGATGCCAGCTTGTTTGATTTGCTCTGGCTTGTTGAAACGTTCACTCAATGGCGGCAAGGCAATTCGTTCATCTGTTAGACGTTGGTCATGGTGATAGTCATTGCTTGGCAGCACTTGCCATGGCTTGTTGTAATGCTGCTTGAGTGCACAAACGAGTTCGTAGAAATTCCACTTATCCTTTAAGTTGCTATCAAGATGGTATAAACCGGCTTCGTTCCGCTCAATAAGCTGCAAAAAGGCGAGTGCAGTATCGTCCATATGAGAGGTCGCGGGATACCAAGCCGTGCTAGCGGTAATAACGCCGTACTCTTCATGTTGGCGGTCGAGATGCGCCAACATGTTATTGCCTTCTGCTTGGTGATGGAGTTGCCAGCCGATTCGAGCAATCATCGCATCCGGATTTGCTTGCCAGATTGCATCTTCACAACGAACTTTGTATTTGCCGTATTCATCTTGGGTGTTTCTTTCTTCAAAGATGCCATAAGGCCCATTTTTTGTGGCATCAAATACCATTGCTGTACTGACAAAAAGATAAGGAATGTTGCGCTGTTTGCAGTGCTTACCAAGCCACGCTGCCCACGCTTCACTCCCCATCGCCATGTGGCACACCGCATCAATGTGGTGCTGTTGCCAAAATTGCTCACTTTGCTGCAGATCATCTGGTGGGATTTGGTGGTGATTCCATTCCAATACGTTCCAGCCGCGGAGGTGGAACTGGTGAGCAACTTTAGGGGCGAGGGTGCCTGTTAAGCCAGTCATTAAAACGGTTTTCATGATGGTGCATCTTGGTTGGCTAAATCATGTTTATCAATAAAACATGGCTGTTTTTCGATGTAGAGCGGAGATGCTGAGATTTTTGCTGAACAGCACGTTTTGTTGGGGTAAAAGTTCGATACAAAAAGCCCAAGCGAGTGCTTGGGCTTAATACGTTATGACAGAAGTGGTCGATTATATTGCTACGACGCTTAGCGGCCAGCCGATGTCTGTCTGACGGTTGGATTCAATTTCCAACTCAGCGGCTGTCAGTGGGTTTGCCTCTAGCCACTGCGCATCAATGTTGAGCGTCAGTTTGTCGCCTTCTGCTGTTAGAGTTACATTTGGCTCTAGAGCAGGGTTACGACGATGACTGAGTAGAACCGCAAGACGTAATAGACGCAGCACGCGTTTACCACTGGTGCCTGACAGGGCATGTTGCTCCGGCAGTGAGGTCAGCTGTTCACGGTAACGGCGAGCAATTTCACCGATAAAGAACTTTTGCGCGCGCGTGTAACCAGGTAAATCCAAGTGCTGAAGCAGGTAAGCGCTGTGTGCACCACCTTTTTTGAAGTCGATAGTCAGGCCGATTTCATGCAGCTTGGCTGTTGTTTCTAGCAGCACTTTACCTTGAGGTTCTGTAACCCACGCTTCACCGCCAACTTGCTCAAGCAGTTTGCCCGCAAGTTTTGCGACTTGTTCACCGTAATGGCAATCAAGTTGGTAACGGCTTTGTACGCTACAAATGGTGCGTGCACGGATGTCGTTTTGACGAAGTTCGTCAACCATCTCATACACCAAGCCTTCACGTAGTGCACCGCCAGCCAGTGTCATGGCATCGATTTCAAGTAGCTCAAAGATCGCAATTAAAATGGATAAGCCACTTGGGAATACCAAAGCACGTTCTAGGGTAAGTCCTTCAATATCGAGCTCTTCCAAGTGATCAGCAAGCATCGCCTGCTTTTGCAGACGTTTAAGTTTGGAGTGAGTAATCACTTCGTCCATACCTTGCGCTAGCATTATCTCTTGTAGTGCTTGAACGGTACCCGATGCCCCAACACACACATCCCAACCTAGGTCGGTGTACTGCTCTAAGATTGGCATCAGAGTTTGCTTGGCACCTTCAATTGCGGCTTCGAAGTTACGTGCATTTAATTGGCGGTCTTTAAAGAAGTTCTCCAACCAAGTGACACAGCCCATTTTTAGACTGGTCAGTGCTTTGGCTTCGAAACCTTCACCGATAATCAGTTCGGTACTTGCACCGCCGATATCGACCACAAGGCGACGACCGCTGCCACCGGAGGTGTGAGCGACACCTTTATATATAGTGGCGGCTTCTTCTTCGCCGGTAATTACTTCGATAGGCTGACCTAAAATTTGGTTCGCCTTCTCTAGAAAAACATCCACATTGGTCGCGGTACGCAATGTCGCGGTACCCACAATGCGGATGTTCTGTTTAGGAATATCCTGCAAGCGTTCTGCAAATAGACTTAAGCAGTCCCATCCTCGCTGCATAGCTTCCATACTAAGAGAGTTATGTTCATCTAAGCCCGCGGCTAGACGAACTTTGCGCTTAATTTTAGCCATAGTTTGAACGCTGCCATCGATGTGACGCACAACGAGCATGTGAAAACTGTTCGACCCGAGGTCGATGGCGGCGTATAGCGGTGATGATCCTGCTTGACTCATAAACGACTTCAGTTTCCTTTTATGATTGTTTTGGCGCTGATTGACGCGGCTGACGAGGACGACGTCCTTGCGGCTTGCGGTTACCAGAGCGAGTGCCACCTGTATTGGTGCGACGTTGCTGAGTACGAGGCGCGCGCATACGAAGTGGTGCAGGCAAGTCTTGGATTAGAGCCGAAGCGTCGTAATCAGAAACTGGAATTGCGTGCTCAATGTATTCTTCGATTGGTGGCAGGTTGATTGCGTAATCTTCACAAGCAAAGCTAATAGAGTGACCACTTGCGCCAGCACGACCAGTACGACCGATACGGTGAACGTAATCTTCACAATCATCTGGTAGGTCGAAGTTGAATACGTGTGTTACTTGAGGAATATGAAGACCACGTGCTGCAACGTCGGTTGCGACTAGTAGGTCAACTTCACCACGAGTGAATTGCTCAAGAATCTTTTCACGCTTCTTCTGTGGTACATCACCAGTCAGTAGACCAACACGGTGACCATCTGCTGCTAGGTGACCCCAAATCGACTCACACTTATGCTTAGTGTTAGCAAAAACGATCGCGCGGTCTGGCCATTCTTCTTCAATAAGCGTTTGAAGTAGTGCCATCTTGTCTTCATTAGAAGGGTAGAAAAGTTCTTCTTGGATGCGGTGACCGGTTTTTTGCTCTGGCTCAACCACAACATGCTCAGGGTTGTGCATGTGTTCGAATGCTAATTCTTGTACGCGGTAAGACAGCGTTGCTGAGAACAGCATGTTCAAACGCTCTTTTGGCTCAGGCATACGACGGAACAAGAAACGAATATCTTTAATAAAGCCAAGATCGAACATGCGGTCTGCTTCATCCAGAACAACCGCTTGAATGTTGTTTAGGTTGAATACGCGTTGCTTGTAGAAATCGATGATACGGCCTGTGGTGCCGATAAGAATGTCTACACCGTCTTGCAGTTTAGCAAGTTGCTTGTCGTAGCTTTCGCCACCGTAAGCTAGAGCGGCTTTAAGACCTGTGCTTGCGATCAAAGGTTCAGCATCGTTAAAGATCTGAATCGCTAGCTCACGCGTTGGCGCCATAATGATCGCGCGCGGCTGAGTTGGCTTGCGGCCTTCGTGCTCTGGTGTCGTTAGAAGGTGGTTGAAGGTAGCAGTAAGAAACGCGAGGGTTTTACCAGTACCCGTTTGGGCCTGGCCTGCAATGTCTTGGCCGGTGAGCAGTACCGGCAACGCCAAGGCTTGGATAGGGGTACAATATTCGAACCCTTTTTTTTCCAATCCTTCAATAACTTGGGGCTTTAAATCCAAATCGGCGAACTTTTGCTCTGTGATATGCGTCTTTTTCATAGCGATAGAATATCAGCTAAAGCTTGCAATAAGAAAGTAAATACATTCCAATAGGGCATCTATTTACTGGTTATCATCCAACCAGTTTCGAAAAACACATTGGAGTGGAAGATGAGTGATAAGATTTTGCAGCTTACTGATGACGGTTTTGAAAACGATGTAATCAACGCTGCAGGCCCGGTTCTAGTTGATTTTTGGGCAGAATGGTGTGGTCCTTGTAAAATGATCGCTCCTATCCTGGACGAAATCGCTGACGAGTACGAAGGCAAACTCACTATCGGTAAACTAAACATTGACCATAACGCAGGTACACCACCTAAGTTTGGCATTCGCGGTATTCCAACGCTACTGTTATTCAAAGACGGTAACGTAGCGGCAACGAAAGTTGGTGCTTTGTCTAAGACTCAACTAAAAGAGTTTCTAGACGCAAACCTATAATCACCAAGTGATTACAAACAAAACCGTGCAATATGACAATGCGCGGTTTTGTTTTTCTAACTCTGGACTAGAATATTAATTAGTGCTAACTTATCGCGCGTTAATTGAACAAATTTCTCTTCTTGGTCGATCCTGAGACCAAATCCATCTTAACTAGAAAACAGATCTTATTTTGACTAAACAAGCATCCACCACCATGAATCTTACTGAACTGAAGAACAGACCTGTGTCTGACCTTGTAAAGCTTGGCGAAAGCCTGGGTCTTGAGAACCTAGCTCGTCTAAGAAAACAAGACATCATCTTCGCAATTCTTAAAGCGCACGCAAAAGGCGGCGAAGACATCTTTGGCGATGGGGTTCTGGAGATTCTGCAAGACGGCTTTGGTTTCCTACGTAGCGCGGACAGCTCATACCTTGCTGGTCCAGACGATATCTACGTTTCGCCAAGTCAGATTCGTCGCTTCAACCTACGTACTGGTGACTCAATTGCTGGTAAAATTCGCCCACCAAAAGACGGTGAGCGCTACTTTGCCCTGCTAAAAGTCAACACAGTTAACGACGACAAACCAGACAACGCTCGTAACAAGATCCTATTCGAGAACTTAACGCCTCTACACGCTAACGAGCGTATGGTAATGGAGCGCGGTAACGGTTCTACAGAAGACATCACAGCACGTGTTTTAGACTTGGCATCGCCAATTGGTAAAGGTCAACGTGGTCTGATTGTTGCTCCGCCTAAAGCGGGTAAGACAATGCTTCTGCAAAACATCGCTCAAAGCATCGCATACAACCACCCAGAGTGTGAGTTGATGGTACTTCTTATCGACGAACGTCCAGAAGAAGTAACAGAGATGCAGCGTCTAGTTAAAGGTGAAGTAGTAGCGTCAACGTTCGATGAGCCAGCTTCTCGCCACGTACAAGTAGCGGAAATGGTAATCGAGAAAGCAAAACGTCTTGTTGAACACAAGAAAGACGTGGTTATCCTGCTTGACTCTATCACTCGTCTAGCTCGTGCATACAACACCGTAGTGCCTTCATCAGGTAAAGTACTAACTGGTGGTGTGGATGCAAACGCACTACACCGTCCTAAGCGTTTCTTCGGTGCAGCACGTAACGTAGAAGAAGGTGGTAGCCTAACTATCCTTGCTACTGCTCTAGTTGATACTGGTTCGAAGATGGACGAAGTTATCTACGAAGAGTTCAAGGGTACAGGTAACATGGAAATCCACTTGAACCGTAAGATCGCAGAGAAGCGTGTATTCCCAGCGATTGACTTCAACCGCAGTGGCACACGTCGTGAAGAGCTTCTAACTAAGAACGAAGAGCTTCAGAAGATGTGGATTCTACGTAAGATTGTTCACCCAATGGGCGAAATCGATGCAATGGAATTCCTAATCGACAAGCTAGCGATGACGAAGACCAACGACGAATTCTTTGATGCAATGCGTCGTCAGTAGTCTCAGATAAGTAATTCTGCGAAGGGCCACCGTATATCGGTGGCTTTTTTATTGCTTTCTCCCGATAGAAGTATCAGAATGAAGGAAATGTTATCGGGAGGTTAACATGCAACAAGGAATGTTGTCGTCATTACTCCTGAGCTTGTCACTTATCACACTACCCGCGACGTTATCTGCCAAGGAAATGCAGGAAACCGTAGTAGAACAGTGGCTTCAGGATACCCATATACAGACCAAAGTATCTGAATTGCTCGATTATGCAGTCAGAGACGAAGTCGACTCTCTCAAATTCGCCCTCGACCGATTGGCTTTTCCTCAACAAGAAGTCGTTCGCTTCCTATTGCTCGAAAAACTAGAGCAGCAAGAAATCATCCTCACGCCGAGAATGGCTATTTTTGTCGAATCTCAGATCAGTATTACGCCGACTTACCAAGTACTTGAACGTGGCGATGGTTACGAGTTTAGTGTGCCTGCGTTTAATTTCCCTGCGATCGCCAGTCGTCTGATTAAGCGCTGGAAGCAAGACCAAAGTACGTTGGAGTTTGTTTTAGCGGCAGAGCGAGAAGAGCTTGACTTGAAAGATTGGCTTACTGGCACTTCACAACAAGTACAAACTAGAGAGGCGCTGCTTATTCGCGAGCTAGACAGTTTGTCTCCCAACGCACTTGAAGCGCTCACCAAGCAGTTAACTCATGCAAACGTAACGAGTTGGTTACCTTCAACAGCCGTTGTGGTGCGTTTGGCGCAAGTCAGCCAAGATGAGGCCATGTATGACCTGCTATGGCGAATGCGCGCAGATTACAATAGCCAGACAGAGCTTGAAAGACTGGCTGAGGTGAGCGATGAGTTCTCACTACAACAATTGATGAATGCCACCGTCAATCCAACCTTAAAACCTTACGCGATTGAGTTGCTCACGAGATCCAATCCACTTACTCCGAACGTAAAACAATTCCTAGTAGCCAAGATGGCGCTTTCAGAAGAAGCCACTTTGGTTGCAAGGGAGTTAGCGAAGCAGGGGCATCAATCTTGGTTGGAAGAGCTTGTTTCAAGCAATCGCCAAGTGAAGGCGCGGCAAATTCAGGAATTCCTGAAGTGATAGCACTTCAAAAGACCGTTTCTTCGTGTTGTTTCTATTGAAGCAATCTAGCTCACATACCCACACAAAATAGGAGGATCTTAGCGTCCTCCTATTTGTTATACTGCAGACAGTTTAATCAGCCAGCATGAAGGCCTATGAGTTTTAAGGATTTACGCGAATTTATCGACCACCTAGAACAGAAAGGTCGACTTAAACGCATCACTCACCCCGTCGATCCCGCTTACGAAATGACAGAAATCAGTGACCGCACCTTGCGTGCTGGTGGTCCTGCATTGTTGTTTGAGAACCCAATCGGCTACGACGTACCTGTTTTGACGAACCTATTTGGTACGCCAGAGCGTGTCGCAATCGGTATGGGACGTGAAGACGTTAAAGAATTAAGAGAAGTCGGTAAGCTGCTGGCTTATTTAAAAGAACCTGAGCCACCAAAAGGCTTCAAAGACGCTTTAGAAAAGCTGCCTGTGTTCAAGCAAGTATTGAACATGCCGGCTAAGCGTTTACGTAAAGCATCATGCCAAGACATTGTTTGGCAAGGTGATGAAGTCGACTTGGATAAGATTCCGGTAATGAGCTGCTGGGCAGAAGATGTTGCGCCACTGCTTACTTGGGGCTTAACCGTAACCAAAGGTCCAAACAAAAAACGTCAGAACCTAGGCATTTATCGTCAGCAGAAAATTGCCAAGAACAAAATCATCATGCGTTGGTTAGCCCACCGTGGTGGTGCGCTTGACCTGCGCGATTGGATGGAAACCAATCCAGGTAAACCTTTCCCAGTTTCGGTCGCGTTTGGTGCAGACCCAGCAACCATTCTTGGCGCAGTAACACCAGTGCCAGATACGCTATCGGAATACGCATTTGCAGGTTTGTTGCGTGGAAGCAAAACGGAAGTCGTGAAGTCAGTTAGTAATGATTTGGAAGTGCCAGCGAGCGCTGAAATTGTGATGGAAGGCTATATCGACCCGAACGAGTTTGCTGATGAAGGTCCTTATGGCGACCACACTGGCTACTACAACGAAAAAGAAAAGCACCATGTGTTTACCATTACGCACATTACTATGCGTAAAGACCCTATTTATCACAGCACCTACACAGGTCGTCCGCCAGATGAACCAGCTGTATTGGGTGTGGCATTAAACGAAGTGTTTGTGCCGATTCTGCAAAAGCAATTTCCAGAGATTGAAGACTTCTATCTACCGCCAGAAGGTTGTTCGTACCGAATGGCAGTCGTCACCATGAAGAAGCAGTACCCAGGACATGCCAAGCGCGTAATGATGGGCGTGTGGTCTTTCTTACGTCAATTCATGTATACCAAGTTTGTTATTGTGTGCGATGAGTCGGTAAACGCACGAGATTGGAATGATGTCGTGAAAGCCATGTCAGAGCATATGGATCCTGTGCGTGATACCTTGATGATAGATAACACGCCAATCGACTCGCTCGACTTTGCTTCACCTGTGGTTGGGCTTGGCTCCAAAATGGGCTTAGATGCAACCATTAAGTGGGATGCCGAGCTGGCGACACGAACCGAGGTCACTGAACGAGACAGCAAAGCGATTACCGAAGCAGAGCTGAATGAGTTGAAACAGCAGCGTCCTGAAATTGTCGATGTTTATCTACCGGCCACAGCAAACAACCAATTTGTTGTCGTGACGATGAAGAAAGACCAAGCCGGTCAATCTCAAGCATTGATGGAATACTTGTGGGACTTCTTTGCTCAGTACACGGATAACAAATTCATTATTTTGTGCGACGATGACGTCAATGCACAAGATTGGAATGACATCATTTGGGCAGTGACAACTCGAATGGATCCAGACAGAGATACCACTCAAGTTCGTGGTAAGGCGGATAGTTCATCTAAACTTGGGCTCGATGCGACCAATAAGTTTGAATCTGAAGCCACGCGCGAGTGGGGCACGCCTATCAAAAAAGATCCTAAACTTGTGGCTAAAGTCGATGAGATTTGGGACCAGTTAGGTATTCTATGAGTCATCAAGTCCACCTTCTACCAATGGACGTTACGTTCCAAGTAAAAGAAGGGGAGACGGTGTTGGAAGCTGCGCTCAACAACAATATTCGCTTCCCGCACCGTTGCCAAGTTGGCGCTTGCGCCATGTGCATGTGTAAAAAGCTAACGGGCGAGGTGAGCTATCAACTCGAACCTATGCTAACCGAAAAAGAGCAACAGCAAGGTTGGATATTCCCTTGCCAAGCCTATACAGAAAGTAATTTAGTGCTTACTTTTGACGAGTAAGCGAGAGGAACACCATGACCATCCAATGTAAAGTAAAGTCTATTCAGCCGTTAGCTTGTAATACTTACCAAATCCTTCTTCACCCAGAATCACCAGTACCTTTTAAAGCCGGTCAGTACCTAATGGTCGTGATGGGTGAAAAAGACAAACGTCCTTTCTCTATTGCGAGCAGTCCTTGTCGCCATGAAGGTGAGCTTGAACTGCACATCGGCGCGGCAGAACACAATGCTTATGCACTAGAAGTCGTTGAAGCAATGCAAGCCGCCCTAGAAACAGATGGTCATATCGAGATTGATGCACCACATGGTGATGCTTGGGTTCAAGAAGAAAGCGAACGCCCGCTATTATTGATTGCTGGTGGTACTGGCTTTAGTTACGTGCGCTCGATTCTGGATCACTGTGTTGCACAGAACAAAACCAACCCTATCTATTTATACTGGGGTGCACGAGACAACTGCCAGCTTTATGCTAAAGAAGAACTGGTCGAGATTGCCGATAAGTTTGCTAACGTTCACTTTGTTCCAGTAGTAGAAGAAGCACCTACAGACTGGCAAGGTAAAGTTGGTAACGTGCTACAAGCAGTAGCCGAAGATTTCGAAAGCTTAGAAAACTATGATATCTATATTGCAGGCCGCTTTGAAATGGCAGGTGCAGCACGTGAACAGTTCACTCAGAACAAGAAAGCGAAGAGCGAACGTATGTTCGCAGACGCGTACGCATTCATTTAAATACGGCTTTTAAGGCAGAAAAAGAGGGTTTTTTACCCTCTTTTTTGCTTTTTTGATGAAATAGTCATCGAACAGTCAGTTTTTTCCATTTTTTTTCAAAAAAGGGTTGCGAACGGATCTGAGTTCCCTATAATGCGCATCCACCGACACGGCAGACGCGATAAGGCTTCAGCAGGGTCGGAGAGGTGAAAAGCTTCTGAGAAAATAAATTGAAAAAAGTGTTTGACACTCTCAATTATCTCGTTAGAATGCACCTCCGCTTTGAGAGAAAAACTTCTCGATAAGCAAGCTCTTTAACAATATAGACCTATCAATCTGTGTGGGCACTCGTTGATGATAATCCAA
>NZ_JH976076.1:0-209 GCF_000305755.2 Vibrio sp. HENC-03
GTCAAGGTGTTGCTATGAAAAAACTGTCTACTGAAAATGCGATCATCATCGATACAGAAACTACTGGCTTAGGCTCTGACGCAGAAATTGTTGAGTTCACTGCTATCTGTGCTGATTCTGGCAAAGTTATCGTGAACGAACTTGTTAAACCAACTTGTTCTATTCCTGCTGACGCGACAGCTATTCATGGCATCACCAATGAAGACGTT
>NZ_JH976077.1:0-2658 GCF_000305755.2 Vibrio sp. HENC-03
AGACGAGCGCCAAAACAGATAAACACCAAAACTTATGACCTTTGATGTAAAACCCGTACTAACGCCCTGTTAAGGTGTGAGCAACGCAATACCAATGCTTCCGCATACCACCTTAACCACTAAACGCAACGTATAGTAAAGATGCCACGCGTTGCGAATCACTCTTAAACAGATTGTTAGGCTTAAATTCCAACTTTCTCAGAGATGAACACTTCTGTTTGATAAATAAAATGGGCGGAACTACTAATGTAAGATTCTAATAGTTTTACAGGTACTTTTTCTTTTGTAGCTAGTTCATGAGCGTAGATATGTCTAAGCTCAAACAACCTCTCAATATGAGGAAACGTATTTGGAAACAACTCTCCAAATGGCTTCATATTTGTAGGAGGGTAAGTGGGCTCCGCTTTTAAACTTTTTAAGAAGGATGCTCCCAATAATACAGAAAGATGGTTATCGATATCACTGAGCCTATTAATAGGTAATAAATGTGCTATAAATTCTCCAAGAGTCACTTTTTTATCTTGAATAGCTAGTACCACCTCAGGTGTAAATTTTATTTCTCGAAGTTCAACAATTCTATCTTTATAAGGAGAGCCAGCATTAATCAAGTCGGCAATCAATAATCGAAAGTAACCTTCCATTATCGCGACATACCCAATAGCTCCGTACTTCAACCATTCATTCCTAAATGACGTTGAAGCTGGTAGTTTTTTAATCGTTCTAAACCCTTCCACTAAAGGGTGAACCCGTTTAACTATCAACTCATAGCGAGGGAAGGTTTTATTGTTCCTACTTTTTATATCAAGAATTTCTTCAACATAATTACGTTTTTTACTCATAATACTCCCTGCTATTTAAGCCTAACGCCCTGTTAAGGGGTGAGCAACGCAATACCGAAGTCGCCGCATAC
Source organism: Vibrio sp. HENC-03 (assembly GCF_000305755.2). Taxonomy (NCBI): domain Bacteria; kingdom Pseudomonadati; phylum Pseudomonadota; class Gammaproteobacteria; order Vibrionales; family Vibrionaceae; genus Vibrio; species Vibrio sp. HENC-03. The sequence goes on from NZ_JH976077.1 coordinate 911, forward strand.
CACCTTAAACACTAAAACCAACGCATAGTGAAAATGCCACGCGTTGCGAATCCCTCTTGAACAGTTTGTTATGTAGCAGACTCTCGCCCATAAAGAACGTCATTTCTATGCTCCCAGAACTCCCAAAGGTTATGTCTAGTTTTAACAATCAACGACGTAATCTTTTCCATTGATGCTTCGGTAAACTGAACATACTCTTGATTCATGCCTTTTTTAGACATTTTCAACTTGATATAGGTATAGCCCTCTGCATCAGTGGCTTCCCAGTTAGCATGTACAACCATATTCCTTAGTCGACCACACTCGTTCAGATTTGTGATGATCTGCTCGTAACCAGTAAGGTTACAAGCTACACCCAACTGAAAGTCATCACAGAAACGTTTTAGTAAGTCCACTTTTGCCGAATAATTCAACTTATTAAGAACTATTAAACCTGGAGAGTCTGTGCGTTCAGTAAAGTTTTCACATAGAACTGAGTCAAGGTCTGACTCTAACGAATTGAAATACATAACAACTAAACCGATGTATGGCAAAATGCTATCTAAGTGTTCTTCGGCTTTATCATCATCTTCAACACCATGATAGAGGTGCTGTTGAAATTCAACTAGCTTACTTTTCAATCAATTACTCCTCGTTGCTACATAACGCTCTGTTAAGGGGTGAGCAACGCAATACCAAAGCCGCCGCATACCACCTTAAACACTAAAACCAACGCATAGTGAAAATGCCACGCGTTGCGAATCCCTCTTGAACAGTTTGTTAGGCGACATTTCTACGTTTAACTTCTTTCTCATACGAAGATTCGTTGTATAGCCAAATAGCCCAAAATGCGAAAAACATCCCGATCGTGTAAATTGAGTAATTAAGAGCATTATCCGATAAGAAAACCGTAATGCTTGCCGCATAAGAAGATGGATAAAGGAAAATAACATTAAAAATTATGTACAAAATGGCTGTGACGAAAGTTGTTCTGAAAAGCCAATTTAAACATCCTTTCTTTCGCGATTTTTGCCAATTATCAAATGCTTTACCATTCATTAATCCACTCCTTTTCTGTTAACTGAAGCTAGATTCACGCCAAGATACTATCACTACTCTATCGTTTGTCTCATGTCGCCTAACGCCCTGTTAAGGGGTGAGCAACGCCATACCGAAGCCACCGCACACCACCTTAATCACTAAAACCAACGCATAGTAAAAATGCCACGCGTTGCGAATCCCTCTTGAACAGTTTGTTATGTACGTGGTTGGTTCTATCCCCAGAAACACCCATAAGTATCGTCTTCCAATATTTCCAAGAAAGCTTCTAGAAGTTGAATCTCTGGAACTGGCTCATACGAATGCCATTTTTGGTCGGATTTCATCCAGTAAATTTTCCACGCATCACGCGACTTATAATATTTGACTTTGGCTACTGGGCACTCCATTTTTTCGGATGGATCATTCCACTTAGGACGTATCTCGAAGATTTCGATGACTTGCCCCTCTAAACGATACCCAATATCAAGTTGGTTGCGGATCTCTTCTGGCGGCCGACAAGAATCAAGGTACTTCTCCACTACCTTTCTATAACGCTGTTGCTCAATTTCTGAAAATGCCATATCTATCACCTAACCCTTTAATTAAACTAAGTTTACGACCTAATTTCATACGTTGGCTAGGTTAATTTTCGAGAAAGTACATAACGCCCTGTTAAGGTGTGAGCAACGCAATACCGATGTCACCGCATACCACCTTAAACACTAAAA
>NZ_JH976078.1:0-1706 GCF_000305755.2 Vibrio sp. HENC-03
GAGACGGGCAGCTACAAAACTTTTCCCCGATTGAAAGACGAAAGTTGGCTAGAAGAAAAACGCACTCAACTGCCCTACTTTCACTTGCTTCAAATTAGAAAAGGATTCTTTCCTCGTACTTCAACAGCCGCACCAAAAGTAACCAAGGTTCTCTCAAAAGCCACCACGAAAATGAAGAGGCGCTAAAGAAATAGGCTAAGAGTTAGAAGCCGTAAACGATGAAATCAAAGCGAACACTCCGCACATAGTGCCACCGGAAAGAACGTGAAAGGCACTAACTGAAAGGTGTAAATACGAGCGCCAAAACAGATAAACACCAAACTGATGACCTTTGATGCCAAACCCGTACTAACGCCCTGTTAAGGGGTGAGCAACGCAATACAGAAGCCGCCGCAAACCACCTTAAACACCAAAACCAACGCATAGTGAAAATGCCACGCGTTGCGAATCCCTCTTGAACAGTTTGTTATGTGAATTTTAGCCGTGTGCGTCGATACTATCTTTTGGAGCTTCTGAGCGTATGTCCATGCCATAGTCTCTGATGACACCTGCAACTCTGAGTCTGTAGCTTTCAAAAACACCACTACGACCTTTTAATTGAGCAAATCGATGAGATTCTAGGTTGCGCCATTCTTGAATTGCTTCTTCGTCACGCCAAAATGACAAAGATAGAACCTTGCTGTCATTTGTTAGACTTTGGAAACGTTCGATTGAGATAAAACCATCAATATCTGATAGCAGCGGTTTTAGTTCGCTTGCAATATCTAGATATTCAGAAGTTTTACCCTCTGCTACCTGTACTTCAAAAATTACTGCGATCATAACTCACCAGACTACGACTAATATATTCGAGCATTTTACCGAATTGGAGCTGCTGTAAATATGAGTTATAGCAAGAAGTTAGAGATTAGATTCTGTGATTTTTCGCCATTCACATAACGCTCTGTTAAGGGGTGAGCGGCGCATTACCGAAGCGACCGCACACCACCTTAAACACTAAAATCAACGCATAGCGAAAATGCCACGCGTTGCGAATCCCTCTTGAACAGTTTGTTAACTGAGCGCCTTTCAGTTTTCGCCGATCTTACAACCACTTTAGCCAAGGCTAGTTTTCCTAATTAATGATTAGTAAAGCTAACTCAAACATGTATTTAACTAAAAGATTACCGTTTATCTTTAGTTTGAAATGCGTCTCACAACACCATACTTCGGCGATGTAAGTGCGCCGAACTAATCGCGAATGCCTTATATTATTAGAAGGCTTTGTGCCGCCTTTCACATCAGTAAACTTAAGTATCAAACTGAAATTAGTCGCATTAGCCCAGCTAAGGAAACCGACCGAAAACGCTAAATCTCTGAACCTAGAAACTGTATCATTGTGCTTGCGTATTTTCTGCGCCAGTTAACGCCTTGCTAAGGTGTGAGTAACGCAATACAAAAGCTACCGCACAGCGCCTTAATCACCATAAGCCACCGCATAGTAAAAATGCCACGCGTTACGAATCACTCTTAAGCAATTTGTTAGTACATGCGCTACTTCTATTTATGCGCTCCAAGATATTGAAAAGTGGCATGATATGAAAGGCTTTGAACACTGAAGTGAGACGGGCAGCTACAAAACTTTACACCGATTAAGAGAGGAAAGTTGGCTAGAAGAAAAACGCACTGAACTGCCCTACTTTCACTGGCTTCAAATTAGAAAAGGA
>NZ_JH976078.1:1716-9933 GCF_000305755.2 Vibrio sp. HENC-03
GCCTCGTAACTCAACAGCCACACCAAAAATAATCAAGGTTCTCTCAAAAGCCGCCACGAAAATGAAGAAGCGCCAAAGAAATAAGCTAAGAGTTAGAAACCGTAAACGGTGAAATCAAAGCAAACACTCCGCATATAGTGCCACCGGAAAGAACGTGAAAGGTACAAACTGAAAGGTGTAAAGACGAACGCCAAAACAGATAAACACCAAAACTGATGACCTTTGATGCTAAACCCGTACTAACGCCCTGTTAAGGTGTGAGCAACGCAATACTGAAGCTCCCGCATACCACCTTAAACACTAAACGCAACGCATAGCAAAAATGCCAAGCGTTGCGAATCACTCTTAAACAGATTGTTATACGACTTTACAACAATGAGTTTTGAATAGGAATTTGCTCCATAAAATGCTCATATCCCTCACCACTACCTATAAGAAAAGGACTATTAGGGTCATGTTTCTTGTAATTATTCAACGCACCATTTTTTTGGTAGGTGGCGTAGCAGTATGTGCAACCATGAAGGCATGAATTATACACACCAATATCTACACTTTTAACACATCCACACTCTAGCCTTTGACCTTGATCTTTTATATTGGTTACTTTTATATTAAATAGTTCCTCAATTAGTCCATCGTCAATACACTTACCGTGTTTAATTCCGGTACTTTCCAAATTAACTTCTTCTGCGCACGTAGAAATAGACATTCCGTATTTATTGGCAATTTTTTTTAATTTAGAACAAAGATTATTTAGCTCATCTTCGTACTGTAAGATATCTTCGTACTCTAACCCGTCGATTTTATTAAGATTCATTTCCGTTTTCTTATACAGATCAGCAAAACTAATCACAACCCTATTAGTATAACCACTTAACATAGCTGCTAGTTTTTCAAACAACCTTAAGTGTTCCGACACAGGCGTCATGTTTGATAATATAATAGGGTCGTAACGCCAAATTACTTTCTCCTTGCCAATCTTGCGCGACAAATCTTTAAAAACCTCTACTGATTTTATAGGATGAAGAGTATTATTCTCTAACTTTTTATTATATCCAGTAATAGTGTATTGGAAGTAGTATCGATACCCTAATTGATCTAAAAGGTCTAAATGAGGAATAAGTTTTTTGGGGTTTCTTGTCCAAAAAACTATAACATCAACATCTTTCGAAAGTAGTGACACACGCTTTACTTGATGTGCATTGAATGGATTTTTCACCAACAAAAAACCCGATTTAATCCTGTTTATAAACCACTCGCTATAAAATGCAGGGATATCTGTTCTTCTGCTTGCACTTATAATCATAGCTCACCAGCATACCTGATAGATTTAGTAAGTAACTTTGGTTTAGCATTCTCAACTATTGCATTATCAATTGAAATACCACAGTGGAATTGAGTACTATCTAGTTCAAAGTCACAACCCAATAATTCATATAGTTTCTCGATCCGTTGCCTAACCTCTTCTTGATTTCTATCATTAATTACAATGGTTGCTTTATCAGTTATATTATTCTTTATGTTTTCAGCAACTTTTGGAATATCTTCTAAAGATATTTCAGAAAGCAAATAAGAAGCAATTACTAGGTCCGCTTTTATGCTAGTATTAAGATTATGTTTCGTAAGATCATGATTTGACTTTGTGTACTTGACAACCAAATCATCAGGAAAAGCATGCTTAATAATACGAGGAGAAATTTCATTCCACTCTTCACATCTGTCAACACGCACTACATTGACTCTTGTTAATGACTTTTTGTCAAACAATCTTTGACTTACTAGCCATTTATTAAAAGCAGCACTATCTGTACCTGGACCGCCACCAAGGCATATAACATTTAGTACTCGTTTACCCAGCAGCTCATTAGCCCTTTTAGTTGAGATCAAGCTTAACGCACTTTGAACTTCTTTGACATGAACAGGCAAGTACCTGACGACGTAAAGTTTTCGTTTATTTTCGCAGTCATAGTTAGGGCGTGTTGATCTTTGCTGTACACATTTTGGTCAGCAGTACATCGGCAGCCACATTAACACAAATGCCAGCGATACCATGCTGGCATAATTCCTTTCTAGCTTGTCATATCTACTTGAAATAGCTCGATAATGTTTAATTCTCGCAAAGGCATTTTCAACTAGGTGGCGATACTTGTATAGACACCAATCCATACTGGCTTTATCTATATCTTGCCCGTAATTGCGTTTAGCAATTACCGCTTCTCCGCCATGTTCCTTAACAAAAGTACGGAAAGGTTCGCTGTCATATCCTTTATCACAAACGATTGTATTAACTTCATCGAGTTGTTCAACTAAGCTTTGGGCATGCACTATATCGTGGCGTTGGCCTTCTGATAAATCAAAGCAAATCGGTAGGCCACCACTATCCACGGCTAAGTGAATTTTGGTTGAGTTGCCCCCGCGACTTTTTCCTATTTGCTCTGAGCTTTCAGTAGGTGCACCTGTACTATGTTGATGCGCTCGAACTATAGAGCCATCGAGAAAGACCCATTCAAAATCAGCCATATTAGATAAGCTTTTGAAAAGCTTATCTAATATTCCTTTCTTTGACCAAAGGTTAAATCGTCTGTAAACGGTACTCCACTCTCCGAACTCAGGTGGTAGATCTCGCCAAGGAATACCTGTTCTCATTCGATAAAGTATTCCTTCAAATGTCATTCGATGTTCAGCTTTATCGTAAATACGACCTGTACTTTTCATAACTTGGAGTAGCAGTTAGCATTGTTCTTGGCATGGTATTGGTTATAGTTTTACTTTTGGCGAAGCAAATTATAACTCTTTACCATGTTGTTCAAAAAACACTCACGAAAGATCAACACGCCCTAGTTCTATTGCTGCTTGATACAGCTCTTTTTCGATATTTTCCATGACCATCCATATTCAATTTTATCGTGCGCTATAACGCCCAATTAAGGGGTGAACAACGCCTTCACCCAAACCTAAAGCATTGTGCCATAAACACTAAAGTTGAAGTAGAAGCAAAAAAGCCAAGCGTTGTGAATCCCTCTTAAATTGCTTGTTATGTGCCAAATATTCTCAGCTATTGCTTGTTCTTTATGCACTCTTTTATGTATAATCCGCCGCTAAACGAACAATGAAAATAACCACATGAAAATACTAGGATTTCACACATGTGAAAAAACCGGTGGGTGGTCTTATGTTTGGGAGAATGCGCCCTTTTTAAGTGGCCCAACTGGACCACCTGATGCAAAACGTTGGCAATGGTTAACCCAAGGGTATTACTTTTGGACCGATAGTGACTACTTTGCTCATATTTGGGGTACAGTAGGCTATAAAGGCGAGTACTCGATTTCAAGGTGTAACCTTGATATCCCAGACGAGCTTTTTTTAGATATAGCTGGAAATGTTAATAGTCAGCTCTATTTTAACGAGTTAACTAAGTTATATGAAAGGCGATTGAGAAACGCTGGCAAGAGTGAAGACCCAACAATAGCCACAACCATAGCTCACTATAGACTGAAAGAGGAAAGCTCAAGCGGTCGCGGAATGTTTCCATTTTGGGCGGTTAAGGCACAAGATACTTTTCATTCAGAAAGAAATGACATAGCTTTTACACCAAAATCGAAAGAAAGCACTATAGTTTTAACAAGACAGCAAGTTTGCTTGTTTGAAAAAGCCAAAAAGTGCATAGTAGATAAGGTTGTTGTATACCCAGAAGAATTTTCAAATAGGGTGGAAGCTGTATTAAATTTAAGAAAGGTGAGTTCATATGACGAATCTACAGATGGAATCATTGAGATTAGCTGAGGAATGGCTTAATAGCATTGATGATGAACAATTTATCGCTGAGTACGAAGAGTTAAAGGCTGACTACGGGTTTGGTCCAACTCTTTCTGAAATGCACTTTCACAAAACCCTGATCCAACAAATTTATGTGTCTATCGCAGGTGATAGCTACCACCATATTGAGCTTTCACTTAACAATTCGTCGTACATGCTAGATGATTGTGATTCTGCCGCGAACGATGAAAACTATGCTTTAGCTGCGTGATTATTAAAATATGAACATTAGAATTATCCAGAGTAGAGTTACAGGTCTCAACGTACACCGTAAAGAGTTTATAGATGATGAAAACAATCTAGAGCTTAACTACTCTGCATCTGACATACCTGAAAGCCCAAATAACTACAGCATTAGCTTCAACGTTAAACTTCAGCACAAAATGGGATTTAGTTACGAAGTAGAGTACGAGTCGATCTTTGAAACTGACAACGCCATTGATGAAGAGTTTATGAACTCTCATTTTGTAAGCGTCAATTCGCCGGCTATCGCTTACCCATTTCTTAGAGCCTATATGGCGAACCTAATGCTAAGTTCAGGCCATGATCCAATCATGTTACCTACCATTAATTTCACTCGCTTCAAGAACAATAAGTGAAGCTTCAGGGCATCTGCAATTATCTAAGCAAATGCCCTCTAACCTGCTGCATACCTCTGGCACATAACGCCCTGTTAAGGGGTGAGCAACGCAATACCAAAGTCGCTGCATACCACCTTAAACACTTAAATCAACGCATAGTAAAAATGCCACGCGTAGCGAATCCCTCTTGAACAGTTTGTTATGTTCAAAACTAACGGATATCACTAAGATTTAGCTCAGAAAAATCAGATACATTCCAAGACCACTTTACATTCAGGTTACAATTTAGCTCCTTAATTTTTGAGCTTTCTAAATCGTTCAGTTTTGTGAGTTCCGTGATCTCAATTGGTTTTAGTTCATAAAACCAATTATTTTGCGTTGCTTTAGCCAGTGCTAGATGTACGGCTCGATACTTCTCTTGACCCTTAGTTGTCCTTCTAGGAAGACCTGAGAGTATCCTTCTAACGTTGTTAACGTAGTCATTTAAACGTTTCTTCCCTCGTTTGGTTTGCCCCACGTAACGATATTCATTACCTACATCATCAACAACTCTGGCGAAGTAAACTAAGCCTTTACCTTCTGTTAAATCTAATTCGTATGGATTGCTCCATTCCAACATAGTATTCAAATACTCCTCCTTGAACATAACGCCGCGTTAAGTGGTGAACAACGCAAACCACTATACCTAACCCTTTGTACCTTAAACACTAAATTCAATTTAAACTGAGATCGCCAAGCGTTGTGAATCCGTCTTGAACGCCTTGTTAGCAATAAGAACTCAGAGGTTGAGATAGCCTCTCAGTCTTTGCTGGTTAGATGGCACAGCGTCTGGAAGGGCTAAGTACGCTTCTATGTCCATAAGCTTCCAATATTGCCCCTCATCACCAAACTGAATTTCACGTAACTCACTTTCGGTTATCGTCACAGCAAGAAAATACGCATAACCAAAACCTGTATGACTATCTACTTTTTGCTTGTAATGAATACGCGATGGGCACAGTTCGATCCCGAATTCTTCTTTGAGCTCTCTGAGTGCACAATCCTCTGGAGTTTCGTTCCCTTCACGACCGCCACCAGGTAAATCCCAGTAATTCGGATATGAGATGGAAGAAATATTATCTCTTTTATAGGTGATAATTTGGTCGTTACACTTAACAACTAACTTGCACCCCTTAAAATGTTGCACACCGTCCCTCCTAAGATTGCTAACGCCCTGTTAAGGGGTGAGCAACGCAATACCGAAGCCGCCGCATACCACCTTAAACACTAAAACCAACGCATAGTGAAAATGCCACGCGTTGCGAATCCCTCTTGAACAGTTTGTTAGCTGAATTGCCAAAGCGATCCTATTTATTGTTTCCACCTTGCTTACCAAAAGCGGGCTTCAAGTCATACGACATCGCATCCTCAATGAGTTGAAGGACTTCTATTGGAACGTCATATTCAAGAATACGAACTTCATACTTGCCATCAAACCATTGATACATGTGTAAAGAGTAAGTTTTGCTGGGGCAATTAACCAAGTGTTGCCTTAACCGTTTTCGTAAACCAGTAGTTGAAGATCCAACATATAGAACATGTGATGGGCTATTTACTTTGCTACATGCTTTAAGCTTTTTTCGTTTGAAGTCTACGAATGATTCAAACGTGCTTTCTGCACATCCACCAACTTCTTTGATGATATAGATCCCTTTATCGATATCTGGAACCTCATCAAAGCAAGCAACCGTAAAATCAGATTTTGGTTTTACTGCTCTAGCGGTTTCGCAATCTCTAATCAGTCTATCCAAGTATTCCATTACTTTTGTTTTCATCCTATTCAGCTAACGCCCTGTTAAGGTGTGAGCAACGCAATACCGATGCCGCCGCATACCACCTTAACCGCTAAACCTAACGCATAATAAAAATGCCACGCGTTGCGAATCACTCTTAAACAGATTGTTATACAGAAATTGTACCGTTTTCGTAATTTAAAGGGATTTGGCATGTCCTCTCTAAAAATTTGGCACCTGTAAGCATTGGAATATATTTTAAACGTTTCTTTTTCTCTAGTTGCTCTGGCTTGCCAACGATTACTTGATGTGCAGGAAAGTTATTGTCATAGTGCTCATTCAATCGAGAAGCTATTGCTGGGTCAACAACCAGATCTTTGCCTACATTTAGCCAAACATGAATATTCATTACATCATCAGAATAACCCTTCTCCCATTCGCCAATTAAACCATCAACTGTTGTGTCATATTCATTGCAACCATTAATTACTACTTCACCAAATACTAATTCGCAAGGAATACCCTTTTTTTGAAAAAAGGTGAAGGCAGTTGCACCAAGTGGAATACATCCATCAGTCCACCCAAATGGACCAAATCTCTGTAAAAGAGAGTTCAATAGCTCATTGTTTGCAAGCTCGCCATAACGTTTGATGTCTCTAGCTGGAACCAATGTATCAATTGGCAATTGAGGGGAAATTTCTAGTTTTTTGGCTCTTTTTTCTGCTGCTTTTAGATACTCTATATACCGCATTTTTTCTTCTCTATTTCCTTCTGTATAACGCCTTGTTAAGGTGTGAGGCACACAATACCGAAGCCTACGCATACCACCTTAACCACTAAACTTGACGCATAGCAAAAATGCCACGCGTGCCGAATCACTCTTGAACAATTTGTTATGCATATTTCACACAGGTGCGCCAAAACTCCAAATCTTGAGGTGTGACTTTGTCACCCCAACCTTCGTTTTGTGAGAACAATGAGAACTTGAACGGTGTTAAAACCGGCAGTTGTTCTATGCCACTAGCTGAAATGACACTTTCAAGTGCAGCCATTGATTGTTCGTTTTCAGCCGCTCCCCAAAAACTACCCCATAAAATATCGGTTACGCCACCGACAATAGTCCTAAACTGACTCTCGCCGATACCGTTTTGAGCGAGGGAAAGCTGTAAATCCTCAGGAAATTCATCACCTAGCCCACAATTTACTAAAGTGGGTCGTTTAGATTCCCAAGGCTCGAATTCGTCTGAACCATCAACGAGAAACCAATCCCATAAGTGCTCTAAAAACTCCTGATTATCATGAAGTTCTAAACCATGAAGAACACAGAAACGCTCAAAGATAAGCAGACCAATTGCAGCTCGTGCATTGATAGACAACCTTTTACATTCGCTCGTGTATGAGTCCATTATTCTCTCTAATATGCATAACGCCGCGTTAAGTAGTGAGCAACGCCACCACTGAACCTAAACCATACTACCTTAAACACGAAACCCAACGATGGAATGAAAAATGCCAAGCGTTGGGAATCTGTCTTAAACGCTTTGTTATGTGCATCTACTCACAAGCTCTTCCCAATCCTGACTAGAAACCCAGTGACGGTAAACTCTAGTTCTAAACTTTCCGTCAGAAGATGAAGATCTAATCAAAATAGATGGACCAACTATCGGCAACTTTTTATATTTTAGAGATGCTGGTTGTCCCATAAACAAGACTTTCTGTGCTGCAAATTTCAGGTTGCTTTCATTTGTAACTCTCGAGTAGCCATATACTAATGCCGATATAAGAAACAATCCTGCATAACCTTGCCATCCACTAGTTAGAGGAAAGCCTAATTCAGCTACGTGCCAGCCAAAGAAACATAATACAAAACACAGCAAAGCATGGAAAAATGCGCGTCTATGGCCTAGAAATTCAACTTCCTTATTCATTAATTTCTCCTTAAGTTCCGACATTAGACTATCATTGTTTCGATAATCTCATGCACATAACGCCTTGCTAAGGTGTGAGTAACGCAATACAAAAGCTACCGCACAGCGCCTTAATCACCC
>NZ_JH976079.1:0-157627 GCF_000305755.2 Vibrio sp. HENC-03
AACGTTGCAAGGCTTTAGTGATGCAACGGGCAATGCTGGTGAGGCATTCACTTCTAGCAAAGAGCTAGTGATGACCCCAACCTTAACCGTTGAAAATATCGGTGATGTTAACGAAACGGGTGCTGCAAGCGTTGCCATCAGTGGGGATAGTACTCGTTTTGAGAGCACGGATAGCTTGACTATCAAGGCTACGGACAGCGAAGGGACCGAGGCGAGCGCAAACGTAAACCCAAATGCTGGCGGTGCTTGGAGTTCAACACTCGATGTCTCGGGTCTTAAAGACGGTACCATTACAGTAACCGTAAATGGTACTAACGACTTGGGTGCACCAGCAAAAGAAGTGGGTACGATATTTACGTTGACGCAAACCAAGCCAACGGTGGACGACGGTCAAACGTCGATTAACCCAACGTACGCAGCGGCGGGTGAGATCGTGACCGTTACCGCCACGTTCGACAAAGGCGTCACCACACCGACGGGTTCAACTCTGGGTACAGCGGCGATCAACTGGACAGCACAAGCAGGTACTCAAACCCAATGGGTGGGTACAGCAGAAGTCGCGTCGGTTGCGGATTCGGTGAAGAGTGTGGCGTTAACGTTACAAGGCTTTAGTGATGCAACGGGCAATGCCGGTGAGTCATTCACTTCTAGCAAAGTGTTAGCTATGACTCCTACTATCTCTTTTGAAACAGTAAACGATGTTACGGGTGCAACTACAGTAACTATCAATGGAACAAGTACTCGCTTTAAAGAGGGTGAAGTAATAGAAATCAGAGCTGTTGATGCTGATGATAAGCCAACTACTGGTAATGCATCTGTGCTCAGTGATGGAACATGGACCGTTGATCTTGATTTGTCTTCTTTGAAAGAGGGCACAATTACCGTCTATGCAAATGGCACCAATTCGCTATCTGCAAGTGCTACTGAGGTCAACACGACTTTTAATTATTCGAGCACTATCGTTAAAGTGCGTTCCGTCTCTGATTATCTATATAGAGATAAGGAAGATATAGCCTTGAAAAAGGTTGCGTAATACAAAGCGAGCATTTAGCTCGCTTTCTTTTTACTTGGTGTTAAGTGATCTAAGTCAAATGATTAGCTTTTTCTAATAATTGCGACAGATGATTTGATGGTCTTTATACAAGGTCAAATATCTAGAATGACTATATCTATTTTGTTTTTAGATGGTATTGGTGTGATTGTGGTGGTTAATTCCAGAATGTGGTGGTGAATATGCCACGTTGAGAATATGTCGCAATATTATATAGTTACATCCATCGCTATACCCCAAGTATAGGGTTCTGCATAAGGTAGGGTACTACCTGACAGTTGTGTAATCGTAATGAAGTGACACCAGCCTAGCATCACTTCAAAGCGGTTACGCGTTTTTGTGGGTGTGACACGCACTCACCTTTTTTATTCATACTTCCTCAGTAGCAATTCTATTATTTATTGTTACTGAGGAAGGTCATTGCTTTAGAGCCTTTCTTCGCCCCCCTTATTGTCTGTATCGAAACTGTTAACTTCTGCCCAAAAATAAAAAAATTCCTTTTATTTTAATCCTTCTTTTTGATTTCAATGTCTAGTTGTTTTGTCTTTATCTGTAGTTAAAGTGACTTATTTGCTAGCTAATGTGTCTTTTGGTTGGCTTTCAGCTTATTTGTCGATTTTTCTATGTGATTGAATGTTATAAGTTAAATTAGTAGCATTAGCGCACCAAATCGTACTTGTAAGCCTTATCAGCTTAAATGTCACCGCAACCATATTTACGATGTTGGTTGTGGAGAATTCAAATGCATTTAGTTTGCAAATTTATACCTAGCTCGAAGCTATCCTCCAGCGAGCTATCTTATGTTCTTACACCAGACGAGTGTATAGGGCAGCTTTCGCGTTTGCGAAATTCAGATGACATCCTTAGAAACCTCCCTAAAGAGTTTGCGCAAAAGATTTCTCTTTCTTCTAAAAAAACGACCAGCGGATTGCTAGCAGCGATCAGAGCCGAACTTGGGAAAGGCAGTTGGGTCTCATTGTCTTCCTTTGCTCGTAGGTCGCCACTAACAGACTCTCAGTTGCAAAGTTTTCCTAGACTTAAAACACTCGTTGACTCTGTATCTGCTTCGAATGAAAGCAAAGTTTTTAAAGCGGGTTACAAGCAGGTTACTGACGATGTTGCTCTAGTTCGCAGTTACACGCATGTACCTTCTGAGCCAAGCCCAGATCAAAAAATTGTTGTCGAGTTTGCAGGACAGTGGTCTAGTAATGCGGCATGTTTGATGTTGGGTAAAACGGACGCTCAAAAAGAAAAAGTCACAATAGGAAAGGCTGATACAGAAAACAAACACCGCAGCCTCGCGACATTTAAAGATCTCGAAGCTGAGGGCAAAACGCTCTATATCAAAATCCCTTGTTCAGACCAGCCTCAGCCAATCTTGCTTAAACTCGCCGAAGACCTGCAACCCGTTGATAAAGAGACGCAGATGGATGAGTGGGATAACGTGTTGGTGCCGTTAGTTCCAGTTCATAAGAGTGATTCAGGGTATGTATCTATCGATCGCGGTTACATTTATGTCGTTTGGCAATCAGAAGTTTGGCGAGAAATCCAAGTTCAAAACGACGGACGCTTTTCTGATGTCGATCTATCACTCTACCAAAGCACGAAGTCCTCGCCTCAAAGATCGGTCGATATCAGCTTATATGATGAAGACTCCGAAGCATTTCTGTCAGGGGAAGCGTTTCAGCTGTACCAAGACGGTAAAAAAGTCTATGAGGGTGTGTTGGACGAATATGCTTGCGCCCGTGTTTTTGGTCTTACTGCAGAAGAAGTTGAGGTAGTGGTCGCTGGTTGGCCTAACGAAGGCGAAACATACACAGAATTACTTCAAACCGAATTGAGTCCATTTAAGGCTGGAAGTAAAACAAAGAGAGAGCCACTTGGTGTTCCTTTGCCTCATATTTGGCTTCCATACAAAATAAACGGTAGCGCACAAAGTGATGTTGCTCTCTATTATTCTCGGACTCAACTCAATACTCAGCAACTCAATGAATTAAAGAGCGGGAATAATGAAAAAGCGGTTGAAGTAGACCTCTGTGATTATTCTTCTGCTCACAACTTTGATGCGAGCTCCGAACCTGTGATTTCACTGCCGAATCTAGATACTCAAGTGCCAAGCAAATCAGATTACAATATTGTCAGTCAAAAAGAGCAGGGTGTTACTGCCGTTGTTGTTAACTCCCCAAGTGAAGGCATTGTAATCACGTATAAAAGTAACCCTCAGTGCGATCAACCGGATGATTATTTCCAACTGACGTGTGTTGATGAAACATGGAACCAAAAGATTTTTTTGCGCGAGGCTGAGTTTGTGGATCAGTACTGTAAAGAAATTGTATTTAGTGGTTGGTTACCAGAAGTTAAAAGGGTCAATCTAACCCGTCATTGTCGGTCTCATAACTCAGATAAAACGGTCTTAATGTCAGTAATTTATCAAGACATTGAACTCACGGAACTATTATAAAATGAAACGAACAACGTTAAGTATCACGCTTCTTTCGACAGTTATGTTATTAACAGGCTGTGGTGAAGAAAGTAATCAAACTTCGAATACTGCAACAACACAATCCGTAGAAAAAGAACCCGCTCAAAAGGCTTGTTACAATGTTGGTGAAACAACGTCATTCGAACGCAAAGATGTGACAGGACCACGCTGCCAATGGCAAAGTGAGCATAACTTTATTGTTTACTCTGAAGATCTGTCTAAGCCTGAATACCCAGGTACGCTTCCTGTCAAACCAGGTTATGCCGTACGCCGAGCAAAAGAGTGGCCTCGTGAAGACTTATCTGATGCAAGCTCCTATGACAAACCTCGAATTCAGTTTTGGTGGAATAATGTTAAGTTTAACGACCCACTCGTAAATGATTACGAAAACGGCTACAAAATTTGGAGCGTGAAAATTGATGGGACAGATTTACGCTTAGTCACAGATGATATACCAAGTACAGCTTCACCACAGAACTATGTGACGAGTCGTTCACCCAATAATCGTTATGTGGCTTATGCCTATAGCTTTGGTGGGCCTTTGATAAAGGCAATCTTTGACTTAGAAACGCAACAGACCATTCAGCTGGGTAGCGCGAGTACTAAGCCATATTTGGTCTGGGCGGACGATTCTAGCTACATCTATTTCTCAGACGGTTTTAAGCGCTTTAAATACACACTCGCGACGGGAACCAAAGAAGAGGTAGATGTACCGTTGTCTGAAGATACGGTCATTGTAGATGGCAAGTTAATCAATGCTGCGGGCTTGGGGGTTGGGGTTTATGACGCCAAGACACTCAAACGCTTATACACGATTTTACCTGAAAAAGAGTTTGAAGACTCCATCGATATTGAGAAGCGCATCTACCGCCAAATTGCTATCAGCCCCAATGGTAAATATGTATGGGGCATAAACTCGTATCGTAAGGTGCTGATCAATGTTGAGGATCAAACTTGGCTTGCGTTTTCTAAGGAAGGCGATGAAAAGAACGTTTATGCGAAAGTTGTAAATATCAGTAACAACGGTAATGAAACACAGAGAGGAGCAGCAAAAATAACTATAAGACGTTATGGGGCAGATCACCGTTATGAAATGAATGGAAATGGCGCTCAGTCATGGAAGGTGATTCATTCTGGCAGAGTTGCTAAAACCCCAGTGCTTTATAATGCCGATGCTGACGGCGGGCGTTTTCTGGAGGTAGAAAACGATGAGTAATGACCTTAAGTATTTACCAACAGATGTCTATTTGTTTGGTGTCGATTTTCCTAATGTTGGGGATGCACAGAACCCTCGATATAAAGCACTCAACATCGAAAACGACCTGACTTCATTGGAAGAGTTGAAAAATATCCGCCCTATGTCACGGCTTCCTATTGCCATAAATTTAGGAGAGGAAAGCGCAGCCCTTTGGGCGACAGACGATTTAGGCCGTTTACATGTACTGGGTGATTCTACTCAGAAAAATCAAAAAACCAATATCAATCAGGTTTTGGTACTACGCTCGCCAGTACATGAGTTAGCACAGAAGACGTACAAGCTGTCCTTTCCTGAGTGGTCAATGCTTACAGAGTTAGCGATTGGTGCACAGAGTAAGGCTCGGCCAATCAAAAAGGCGTGTGCAGACCTTGTCTCTATCTTAGAAAAGCTAAAGGGGTATGACGGTGAGCAAACGCTGAACTCGCTAGAAAAAAAAGTGGAATATGCTGTCGCAGAAGTAAAACGCTCACAACTCGCGCCTAAATATGAAGCGGGCACTCAAGCACTAACGGATGAGCAAGTTACGTATAACAAATGGTATGACTCTGTTCCCGAGGATGAGTTCATTCGTGGCTTTATTGTACCCACGTTCTCATTTCTCGCAGTAGTATTTTCAACACAAGAGTATGCTGATGCAATTGTTAAAGTTACTCGTTTTGATGAGGAGAGCGGACAGCACCTCAACCTGCAAGACGAAGAAATCATAACGCAAGCACAACTTGACCGAAACAGTGATTCGCATCGTCCAATAGCTTTGTTTCCGTTGGCGTCGGAGGTTTTTACTGATGGCATGTACACCATTGAAGTGGTTTTTGATGTTGACCTCATCGATGAGATACCTGAGTTTGCACAGAATGCCACTAATGTAACCAAAGAGTATGATGAATTTGGTGATGCTACTAGAGTCAGATACGAGCTACGAGAATACATCACGCTTAGCCAAACGACACCGTTTGGTAAGATCGCGGTTGTTGCGGGCGACATGATCTCACTTGAAGAGTCTTTGATATACCAATTTCCTACGCAGTTTAAAGCTCTACAAGCCTTCCGAATGGGGGAGCTTGAAAACCTAGAGAATAGCGGAACGACTGCCAGTATGAGTGCTGCACTGTGGGAGATTGGCACAAAAGTTACACCAAGTTTGGTTAATGCTGGCATTAATATTCATCAAAACCCATCAAGTAAACATGATGTGATTGGGAGTTTAGCAAACACGTTTTGGGGGCAAGTAGACAAGGGCGCATTACCTCCAGCCATGATTTCGGCATTGGAGTTTTCATTTGGGGTATCGGCTACCGCAGCAGCTTACCAAACTCTTCAAGATTTACGCCAAGCGGCATCGGAATCCGAGCGTGCAGCACAAGTGGGCTTAAAAGCGCTTCTCAAAGAGAAAGGGTTTGATAAAAGTAAGTTCTTTATCAAGGTTATTGAACCTGCGAGAAATGGTAATGCCCACGTTGTGGCGGGGAGTGCTGCTAGAACGTGGTTGACAGGTAACGGCAGTGTCAAAAGCTTTTTGTCGCCCTTTGCTGGTGCCGGGCTCAATGCAATTAACACCTTCTATGAGATAAAAGAGATCACTGACAAAAGCGAGCAATTACGCTTAGCAGAAGAGAAAGCTAAACTCAGGAAAAGTTATTTTGAGCAGGTATCACGCGATTATCTGAACTGGGTACCAGTCTGGAAAGAAAGTCTGAAGAGCGGGGAATTACTACTTAAGCAAATCATAGATAAGTTAGGCGACAATGTAACGTTTACTGACAGCATTCCGAATGACGTTGCTGAAGACAGTGCAATGTTTGTTAAAGACCATAAAGGTGCCGGTTTACGCTTGGTTTTTCCTTTTGATAACAATCAGGTTCAAGCCCCTCACTTGTCATATTTGGCTGCTGTCGATAAAGAATTATCTAAGATTCCAAATGCCGTTGTTGAAATCGAAGGGCATGCCTGTCAAAACGGTGATTCAGAATATAACCAAAACCTTTCGCAACAGCGAGCGCAGCATGTTGCTGAGTTCTTTTCTTCAGTCAGTGACATTCGATTTTTTGGCGAACGTCGACCGATAGTCGAGGTACCAAACAACGAAATCAAACGCGAAAACGCTCAACTTAATATTAACCGACGTGTTGAGGTTCGAATCTACCTACAAGAGTTTGCGGCGAGAATTCCACCGAGTCGACTCGGCTTTAAGGCTATGGAGCAAGCGCGTTTAGCTCAGTTAAATGCGAACTTGGGAGAAGAAGCAATTGCAAAAGAGCTCAAGCTAGCTATCTTCGAGATGATCGTTGGTATGGCTTGCTATGTTCCGATAATAGGACAGGCAGCAAGAGGCTTTTTCGTTGTCAAAGAAGGCGGGAAAATGCTGATGAGTGGCGCCCAGTTGCTAGACTCTGCGCTCTTCGATTATTACTTGTCTTCCTACAACGAAGTTAGAAAAAGCATATCTGCGATTGAACAACTTAGCCATGAAACCACAGAGATTATTGATTCATTGGCTGAAATTAATATTCAATTGACCGAGATGTATTTTACGTCTTCAGATGCGTTAGTTGAGCACCTAGGAAAAGCAACGGGTGCAAAGGAGTTGATTAAGCGCTATCAACGCCGTGCACTTGCTATTAATGGTTTGGTGCTTTTGATTCAAAGAGCTTGTGCTGAGGGCGAACAAGAGTTCACAAAGCAGTGGCAAGTTTTAGCCATCGATGAATACATTCAGCGATACATCGAAACCGACAGCTGGATATTAAACACAGAGTTAAAAGAAAACTTGTGTAACTTGTGGCTCCAAGAACTCATGCGTCGTGAGGGACACAAGCAATTAGTTGAAAGTTACGGTGAAGAAATAGCTGAACAAATCATTACTCGTAACAAAGCCAACTATATTGTTCCAAAAAGAAAAGACGTTTCTGGGGCGTTTAATGTCGCGTTTCCAGTGCAAGACAAGCTCTATAATCGTGATCAACAACGAGGCTTAGTGGAGTTTGCGACACAGTTTAATGTTGAGTCTAAAAAATTATCAGAAGAGGACCTAGGGTTCGTTAGGTTATTAGTCTCTGAGCCTCATGACAAGTCTAAATGGGTCACCTTTGATGAGTGGGAGAAGGCACGATTAAAAGCAAATAAAAAGGTGCGATTATCGCCTTTCCACCGTTTGAAGTGGCAAATGGTGTTAGGCAAACAAAGTCTAAAACAGATGACGTCAAATGTGTTTCAGTGTGAGATGTCTTATCAGCGCACAGACGGTTTACTTAATACCAGTGGGCCTAAGTTTAATTTGATGTTCAAACCGATGAAACACGAGGAATTTAGTGTAGACCCCAAAGGTGAGTTGGCCGAATTTTTTGAGGCGGAAAAAGCAGATAGCAAAGTCCTTATTGGTTGTGAGTTTGAGCCGTATTTTTACTTTGGTGATGATGTCTTCGCTGGAGTGAAGCCTTTGATCGCCAAGCATGATTTAGTCGATTATAGCGGCTACTTATCTAAAGTTGCTCTCGGTCCGATTTTTGGGCAGGTGATAAAAATTGACTCCCAACAAGATGTACTCAAAGAATATGTAAACAGCGGTGGCTTCAAAAATATGACCTATGAGTTCACTCTCTCTGGAAGCAACTATAAGCTACCAGTACGAGTGGACAAGACAGTCGGACGATTTATTACGTCACCTAGACAGATTCCTGTAGGGGTTGATACAAACCATAACTATACACTCTCTGCTAAATCGGGCTTTTTGGCGAACGGAAATAGTGTGTCAGAGAAAGATTTGTTAACGCTAGATTTTGTCTTACATAGTAAAGTTCATAAAGGCCCAACAAAGCCTGTTATCGATGACATTAAGCACAGTGCGATTGCGGTCAATTACGGGAATAAACGACAGTTTATGAACGAGGACAGTATGTTCACTACTGCAGATGAGCTAAAAGGCTTTGATTGGACTTCGAATAAGTCATTCGCTATGGAAGTTATGCTCATTGGTGGCAAGCACAGAAAAGAGTCGTATCAGGGCCAAAATCTTGAATGGCAGAGTGTTCCAGTTTCACTAAAGCTCTCAACCACTTTTGATAATGAAGCCGTATTTGGATCTGAAACTACCGCTGGTCCTGAGTATCTAAGTAACCTTACTTATATTGGGATACTTAAGAAGGACAGTTCTAAATGGACGCTAGATGACAGCGATGTGGTTAACAAAAATATAGACGCAGATTTTGTCTCTGAGGCTCTATCCAACATAGATATGGATGAAGATTTCGATGGTAAGGTGGTCTATGCGTCTCGTTTCGAGTTCGCATTTAAAGCGCTGAACGGGCAAGAAATCAAGGGGCTTCGACCATTTGGACCCGTTGTCTCGACATCTGGTCGATTCCAAGAAGCAGTTCTAAAGGTGTCCTCTCTAGTACAACGTAATACAGCGGAAAAAACGCCGTTTAAACTTGGAAGCTTTGAGATGTCGTTGGGCAGGCAGTACAAAAATGTAGATGAGTTATCTTATTTTTCTGATTGTGAAGACCCAAGCTATAAAGTTGATAAAGATATGTACGTCAACTGGGCAAAACTGAAACCAGAAGAGCGTACAGAACGTTTAGTAACTTGGATTAGAGACCCATACTTGGCAACCATCATTGAAGCGTCGATTCTCAATAAATAAAAAAACCGCCTTCGGGCGGTTTTTCTTTTCTTATCAATGGAAATTGAAGTAAGATTTTCTCGCTTCTCGCTTCTCGCTTCTCGCTTCTCGCTTCTCGCTTCTCGCTTCTCGCTTCTCGCTTCTCGCTTCTCGCTTAACCAGCTGCAGAAATATCGTATTTCTTCATCTTGTGGTTGAGCGTACTCATTGGCAGCGCCAATTGCTCGGCAGCTTTCTTGGTGTGCCAATTGCAGGCATTTAAGCAATCGATGATCACTGTGCGCTCGTATTGGCTGACAACGTCCTTAAGGCCCATTGAAGCGTCTTCCAAATCCGCTTGTGCTGGCTCGTAAGCAGGTTGTTCTGGGGTAGGTGATGCTGCTTTCAATTCGACACTTGGCGTATCTTCTGGGATTTGTTCACCAAACTCAATGTGAGTAATGGTTTCAAAATCGGACAGCAGGACTGAGCGTTCGATGATGTTTTTGAGCTCACGCACGTTACCTGGGTATGCGTACGCAAGAAGCTGTTTACGGACGTTGGCACTTAACCCTGGCGCTTGCGGTAAACCTAGCGTGTTGGTGGTGTGTTGCACGAAGTGCTCTGCGAGAGGGAGGATGTCCGACTTGCGTGCTCTTAAAGGTGGCAATGTAATCGGGAAGACATTCAAACGATAGAACAAATCGGCACGGAATCCGCCATCTTTGATTTGCTGCATAAGATTACAGTGAGTAGCGGCGATAACGCGCACGTCCACTTCAATCTCTTTACTGGTGCCGATTGGGCGGACTTTACGCTCTTGTAGCACACGCAGCAATTTAGCCTGCAGTAGCATTGGCATATCACCAATCTCATCCAAGAAAAGTGTGCCGCCGTTAGCTGCTTCAAACAGGCCGACTTTGTCTTTGTCTGCGCCCGTAAATGAACCTTTCTTATGCCCAAAAAGCTCAGACTCCAATAACTGCTCTGGAATAGCCGCACAGTTTTGAACGATCAAAGGTTGTTCTGCTCGGTTAGAGTTTTCGTGAATATATTTCGCGATCACCTCTTTACCGGCACCAGTTTCACCACGCAACAGAACGTCGACAGGAAGAGATAACACCTTATCAAGACGATTCAAGACATTGAGCATTTCTTCGCTCTCTGCAATCGGGCCCTGATAGGTTTTTTGGGTACGCTTTTTCAGCTGAGTGTTCTCGCGCACTAGGGCTTGATTATCGGCACTGAGGCTTTTAATCACTTGCCCATATTGCTCCAACCAAACTGCTTGGCGAATATTACTTGCGGCCATGCGACAAAACTCAGTCAATGCAGCCTCATTGTCGATCACACTTAAGTCGAGCAAGACCAAGAGCCCAATGGTCTTACTTTCGCTATCAATCAAAGGCCAAGCCAGTAAGTTCTCGCTTTTTAGCCCTAGCGTCTGCTCAGTTTGATAGATGCTGTCACAGTCATAGCCGTTGTACTTATACAATTCGTTAATCAATACCACTTCACCATTGCGAATGGCAAAGTTAAATGGGTCGTTCTCACTAGCGGAATCAATCTGCAATGCCTCCCAAGGGTGGGAAACAATCGTTTTATCGTTATGGTGAGCGGTACTTGGAATCAACGCCTGACCAGTCTGATCCAAAACATAAATGATGCCGTGCTTTGCGAGGGTCATTTGTCTCGCAGCGGTCAACACAGCATCCAAAGTTTGAGTCAGCTGGCTGCGATCAGCCAAAGACTGACTGATCGCAAGTAGGGCGTTGCTAAGTTCGCTATGGTTAGCTGAACGCATAGGTTAGTGTTCCTTGCTCATCGACAGACACTTCGATTTGCGTATGTGAATCATCCTTGTCATGCACTAATAGCTGAGTCGAGAGCTGAGGCAGTAACTGACGGTTGATTACCGCGTCGATGTTACGCGCGCCCGTTTCAGCAAGGCGACAGTTACCTAGTACGAACTCAACCAAACTTTCTTCGTAGCTCAGAGACAGCTTGTGATGGCTCTGTAGACGCTGAGAAACTTTGTTCAACTTGTGGTGAATGATTTCTGTCATTGCTTCATCAGAAAGCGGAACAAATGGCAGTACCGACATACGTGCCAATAGCGCCGGTTTGAAGTGTTGGTTCAAAGTAGGGCGGATAGCTTCTGCGATGATATTTGCATCGATGTCTTTGGATTGATGAACTAAAGATTCGATCTCGTGCGTAGCAAGGTTACTGGTCATGATGATCAGCGTGTTCTTGAAATCGATGGTTCGGCCTTCGCCATCGTTCAGCGTACCTTTGTCGAACACTTGGTAGAACAGGTTCAACACTTCTGGGTCGGCTTTTTCTACTTCATCAAGAAGTACAACAGAGTATGGACGCTGACGTACCGCTTCTGTCAGCATGCCGCCTTCACCGTAACCTACGTAACCCGGAGGTGAACCAATTAGGCGAGATACCGTGTGCTTCTCTTGGAATTCAGACATGTTGATGGTCGTCATAAAGCGCTCACCACCAAACATTTGATCAGCGATCGCACGAGCCGTTTCGGTTTTACCCACACCACTTGGGCCAACCAGTAGGAATACGCCCGTCGGTGCGTCTGGGTTGCCTAGGCCTGCTTTTGCTGTTTGGATGCCTTCAGACAGTGCATCAATAGCGTATTCTTGGCCTTTGATGCTTTGTGTTAGGCTTTCTTTCAGTTTTAGTGTGGTTTCTGCTTCGTCTTGAAGCATCTTACCCATTGGAATACCAGTCCAGTCCGAGATCACGTGGCTGACTTCATCTGGACCCACTTCAAAGTGAACCAGTGGGTTGCCATTGCGGATTGCGTCTAACTGTTCTTGGCAGGCTGAAATTGCAATGCGAACGGTTTCTTCATCCATTTCTGCATATGGAGAAACGTCTTGCTCTTGTTCTGAATCTTCGTCTGCAACAAGCTCTTCTTCATTTGTTTCGCCAAAGACCAGCTCATGCAAGCGAGAGCGTAGAGCGATCATCTCTTGGATCTGCTCTTTTTCTTTGTGCCATTGCACTTCTTGTTCTACTAGCTCTTCTTTCGTTGTTTCCATTGCCAGTTTTAGGTCTGGAATATTAGCAAGGCTGTGCTTGTCGCCAGTTTGCTGCAGAGCATCACGCTCAAGTGCTTCTAGCTCGCGCTGTTGAGCTGCAAGTTCTTGCTGTAGAGTCTCAACAGAAGCAGGAATGGCATTAAGGCTGATGTTCACTCGTGCACACGCTGTATCTAGCACATCGATCGCTTTGTCAGGCAGTTGACGGCCAGAGATATAACGAGCAGAAAGTGCTGCAGCAGCAGTGATGGCGTCATCACGCACGTAAACATTGTGTGACTTCTCGTATGCAGGGCGAAGACCACGAATGATCAATGCTGCTTGTTCAGGAGACGGCTCGTCAAGTTTTACCAATTGGAAACGACGCGCAAGGGCAGGATCTTTCTCGAAGTACTTCTTGTATTCCGACCATGTTGTCGCAGCGATGGTTTTCACTTCGCCACGTGCTAGGGCAGGTTTTAACAAGTTTGCTGCGTCGCTGCCGCCTGCTTGGTTACCGCCACCAACAAGGGTGTGTGCTTCATCGATGAATAGGATGATTGGCGTTGGCGAGTTTTTCACTTCATCCAATACCGCGTTTAGGCGTTTTTCGAATTCACCTTTTACGCTTGCGCCTGCTTGCAGAAGACCCATGTCCAAGCCGTAAAGCTCAACACCTTTGAGGTTGTCTGGTACGTCACCTTGTACAATCTTAAGTGCCAAGCCTTCTACTACTGCGGTTTTACCAACGCCTGGTTCACCAACAGCAATAGGGTTGTTTTTACGGCGACGAGCAAGAATGTCTACGATTTGGCGGATTTCTTGGTCACGGCAGAAAACAGGATCGATTTCGCCTTTGCGTGCTTTACCAGTGAAGTCTGTCGTGAACTTGCTCAGTGCTGAACCATCTTCACGAGCTTGTGTTTTCTCAGAAGTCGCGACTTGCGCCTCAATAGAGTGGCTGGTTAGCTCTGCAAAGTTACGCTTAAGGCTGTCAGGGTTTACCGCTTCAAGGATAGAGGCGTAACCATGTTGGCCGTAACGTAGTGGGTTGCTTACAAGAGTAAGGAGTAGGGCGCCAGAGCGGATTTGTGTTTCGGATAGATCTAAAGAAGAAACCAGCCAGCTTTCTTGTAACCATTCGATTAATAAAGCAGAAAAAACAGGTTTGCTGCCATTTCCTTTGGCGTTGGTGTCGAGTGTGGATCGAACCGATTGTCTTAATAAGTTCTCAGAACAATCAAAATGACTTAATAAGACGTCAAAATCACTATTTGGCCTTTCTAATAGACTCAGTAAATAATGCTCAATTTGAACTTCGTTTGCTTTTTCAGAGACTGCAAGTGCAGCGGCGTCTTCTAATGCCACTTTTGCAATCGGGTGTAGACGCTGAATTAATGAAGAAAGGTTTATATTTATCATAGCCATTTTATTCTTTAGAGGAAAAGAGGTAGCGGATATTATACTAAAAGTGACTGTGCGGTTTTTTTATCAAGATATTTTGACTATCGTTTGTTGGTGATTTTAATGATGATATTAGTGTGAATATTTACCACTGATAAATATTCATTGTTATTCTGAATTAATTATTGGTTAATATGCCTAAATTGCCAGTGTTATTAACTTTATTCTGCCTTAAATATATGGTTATTTTCACTTTTTATAATCGAAACAATTTATTATTATTTGAATCCAACTTTTTGGTTTTTCATCCAATAAATTGTACTTAATAAATTGATAAATAAAGCTGATTTTTCTCTAAGTTGTTGTATTTAAAGGTTTATAAAAGTTGGCACGGAGTTTGATTATACCAAGTAGTCGCGGTGATAAGCGATTTGGTGATTTAAACAAAACAGATTTTAGAAAAGGAAATAACGATGCCAACTCCAGCATATATGTCTATCCAAGGTGAAACTCAAGGTCACATCACTAAAGATACTTACTCTGCAGATTCTGTAGGTAACACTTGGCAAGAAGCTCACGTCGATGAGTTCCTAGTACAAGAGCTAGACCACGTACTAACAGTGCCACGTGACCCACAAAGCGGTCAGCCAACAGGTCAACGTGTACACCGCCCACTTGTTGTAACTAAAGTTCAAGACCGTTCTTCTCCACTACTATTCAACGCACTAGTATCTGGTGAAAAACTTCCTGAGTGTGTGATTCGTTTCTACCGTACTTCAGTTCAAGGTAAGCAAGAGCACTACTACTCAATCAAACTGATTGATGCGCTACTTGTAGATATCCAAACTCGCATGAACCACTGTCAAGATGCTGCAACTGCAGACCGCGTGACAGAAGAAGTTCTTAAGCTGACTTACCGTGCAATCGAAGTAACTCACGAAAACTGTGGTACAGCTGGTAACGACGACTGGCGTGCTCCACGCGAAGCATAATTGCTTTTTGCGTAAAGATTCAGGGCCAACAATTGTTGGCCCTAATTCGATTATTTGTATCAGGTAAAAGATATGGTGAATGACGTAGAATTTAAATTTGAAGTGCCAGGGTGTGGGCACGAGTTTCGAGTAGAAAGCTTTCAAGTGAATGAAGAGCTTTCGAAGCCTTTTCACATCAGTCTCTCATTACTTTCACTTGATCCAGATATCTCTTTTGATGCTCTCATTCGTAAAGCGGGCACGCTGACTCTTTATGGGCAGGGTGTAGGTGCTGCGCGCGTATTCAACGGCGTAGTAAACGAAGTTCGTTACCTAGGTACGGGGCGTCGTTTTTCTCGCTATCAATTAGTTTTGGTTCCTCAAGCTTGGTTTTTATCTCAGCGCCAAGATTGTCGCATTTTCCAACAAAAGTCAGCGCAAGACATCATCACTGAAGTGTTAGATGATGGAGCGGTCACTGATTACCGATTTGAAGTCTCTGGTACTTACCCTCCAAAAGAGTACGTTCTGCAATATCGCGAATCTGACTTGCACTTCGTTCAACGAATGATGGCAGAGCACGGTATGTGGTATTACTTTGACCATACCGATTCAAACCACACCATGGTGATTGTTGATAGTAACGATGCCATCGCGCCTTTGGTGAGCTCGCCAATCAATGCATCATACATCGGACCGATTGTGTTTCACGCTGATGGCGGCGGTGTTGCTGATCGCGAGCACATCTCTGATCTAGAGCTTGTTAACCGCGTTCGAACTGGTCAGGTTACGTACACAGATTACAACTACGAGCAACCAAAGATCCCGCAAGAGATGACGCACGCGGGTGACCTTGACCAAGATTTGAAGCAGTTCGATTACCCAGGTCGTTATGTTGATCCTGCAATGGGGCAGGTAAGAGCGACGGAATGGATGTCTGAGCACATTGTGGACAACCAACAAGTGGAAGCAAGCAGTGACGTAATGCGTTTGGCGTCTGGTTACAGCTTCAATATCGGCGAGCATCCTCGTTCAGAAATTAACCGTGATTACATCATGCTTTCCGTCATGCACACTGGGCAAGATCCACAAGTGCATGAAGACGAAACGAGTGGGATGCCGACTACCTACTACAACCAGTTTTCTTGTATTCCACGCGATGTAGTATTCAAAGCACCAAAAATGGCAGCGCCACTAGTTGATGGCCCGCAAACCGCTGTTGTGGTTGGCCCTGCAGGCGAAGAGATCTACACCGATAAGCTTGGACGAATCAAAGTTCAGTTCCATTGGGATCGCTATGGCGATAATGATGAACATGCCAGTTGTTGGATTCGCGTTAGCCAATCTATGGCGGCTCCAACTTGGGGTGCGGTTTATTTGCCACGTATTGGCCATGAAGTTGTAGTGACCTTCCTTGAAGGGGACCCAGACCGTCCGCTAGTGACTGGCGCGGTTTATAACGGCCTGCATTTCCCTCCTTACTCGTTGCCAGAAAACAAAACGCGTACCACGTTCCGTACTCAGACGCACAAAGGCACTGGTTATAACGAGCTGAGCTTTGAGGACGAAGCGAACCAAGAAGAAGTCTACATTCATGCTCAAAAAGACATGTCGACGAAAGTACTCAACAACCGTTACCGAGATATCGGTCAGGATGAGTTCTTAAAGGTAGCGCGTCATCAAACTAACGAAGTACACGGTGATCACAAAGAAACCATTGATGGTCACAAGACAACACAAGTAAACAGCACCTTTACGGAAACCGTAGAGCAAGACGTCACTGTCACTTACAACGCTAACGAAACTCAGTATGTGAAAAACAATTCTGATTTAGAGATTGGTGATAACCGCACGACCAAGATTGGCAAGAATGATGATCTGGATGTGGGTGAAAACAGCAACTTAACCGTTGGTGCATCGAAGAGCTCAGACATTGGCGCGGACGATAACCAAACCGTTGGCGGCAACTTAACAGTATCGGTGAAAGGGAATACGTCATACAAAGCCGATGGCGCAACGCAAATCATCAGTGGTGACAAGATTGTCCTGAAAACCGGTGGTTCTTCGTTAGTGATGAATAGCGACGGTTCAATCAAACTCTCTGGTTCTTCAATCACCATTGAAGGTAGCGATAAAGTCGTCGTGAAAGGTGGTAACGTAGCGATTAACTAATGATGGAAAAACAACCTCTTATTACAGAAACCATCACGAAGCAGCAAGCCGATACACCGGCTTGCTTTTCGCGTTTTGGAACCATAGTCGCCATAAACGAATCAACGGGCAGTGTCCGCGTTGATTTTGATGGCAACCCATTTAACCAACCACTTACCGCAAGGTTAGGGCGTGGTTTTCGCCGCTCTGAACTGCAAATGGCTATCGATAATCGATTAAGTTGTCGAATTGAATTTTTGAACGACGACTTAAGCTTGCCTCTTGTGACGGACATTTTCTTCTCCATTCTGGATGACTCTGAGGAGTTTGTACTGCGAGCGAAGAAGATGGTCATCGAGACAGAGCAAGAACTGATCGTCAGAAGTGGTGATACAGAAACTCGCTACAGCGGGCGTGATGGCCGAATTACCACTAAAGCGAAATACGTCACTTCTCAAGCAGAGAAAGCACAAAAAATTCAAGGCGGAACGATCGCAATTAACTAGTTAGCTCGTTTTAACTAACTGATATTGCGTTATCGTACGCTAACAATGGATAAGTAGATGCGACAAAGAATCGGTGTCGAGCACCTAAAGACACCCATAACTAATCAAGAAGTCGAAGGCGCGTTAGCAAAAGCTGAGCGTGCTGTGAACGATCTTTCCCAATTGCCTTCAACATGGCTGAGCTTCTGCAATGAAAAGCTGTCTATTGCTTCTGAGAGTACCGGCTTTTTAATCAAGCAGCGTGTACAACTTCATAAACGAGGCTATCCGAGTCGTGATCTGGATTACCTCAAACTGATTGAGCACCAAATAGAAGAGCTCAAACAAGTGTATCTGTCGTTTTATCGATTAGCTCCGGGGTTAATTCATCAGCTAAGAAGCCAAGAGCCAGAAATCTACGCTTGGCTGATGCTACAGAAAGAGCTTGGCTCTGAACTCGATAATCTCTTATGTGGTTTGAGCTTACTCGAAGAATTAGACGCACACACCGCCAAGGTCATTGTTACGCAATCTCCAGTTGAACACATGGATAGCGTGATGTCGGAGCTCATTGAGGGCAAAGCGAAATCCAGTCCGTTTTACTTTGAATGCTTACGTCTCCGCCAAGCTTTGAGTGTTGCGCTGATTAAACGTTGGCACAAAGCCGAAATCATACGTCCTAATATCGCGCTACCTCTACTGGCATTGCAAGATGTGGAAGAGGGGATTGAATGGATTAATGACAATGCGAACTCTGAACAATATCTGTTTGAACGTTTGATCACTAAGCGCGACAGAGGCACCTGGTTCCGTCAGTGTTTTGGTATTGAGCCGAGTGGTTTGCCTTCCGCCCAAGTCTTGACCTTCGCGAAGCTATTAGAACTCAAAGAGTTTGAAGCGTTTGATATCTCTTCTTCATTAGCCCCCGTTGATTTTGCCCTGAGTGGTGATTGGAAGTTAGTCCCAAAAATCATCGAACACTTGGAAACTCTGGAAGAAGATGACGGTGAAACTTGGATTCAAGCTTTGTATGTGGTTTACGGAAAGCTTCTTCCCCTGACTCCGCAAGACGTTGGTGTCGAATATGAGTGGGAAGAGATCGTCGACCTACTCAATGAATGGGTGGAAGATGAAAAACACGTCCAAAACCTACCAAGCCGCTTAGGTTATGCATTGAGCTTCGAATCTACTTTAGCTGCGATGCAAGATGCCAACGTTGATGTGCTGTTCCGCGATTGGTTATGGCGCCAAATCTGCATTCAATCCAGAGCTTACGTACTTTGGGATATGGCGATGCCGATTCATCAGCAAGACTGGAACTTCAACAATTTAAAGGCCGCACCTTCTGCGAGCGAACGATTCAACTTAAGGAATAGCAATGCAGTTATGGGATATTGAAGCGCACCCTGAGCTATCACTTAAAGGTCGTTTTCAACGTGACGAAAACGGCGATGAAGTGTGGGTTGTTGTCGCTAAACGCACTTGGCAATTCGATGGTGTGGTTTGGCATGAATTAGGTGAAAGCGAAATCTTCGATGATCCCCAATATTTGGGCGAAGAAGGTTTCTCTGCGATGAAAGTTGACCACGAGTTTGCGTATACAAAAGACAACACAGATGTGCTTGTTTACGGCAAAGCGCGCAGTTACGCGAAAAAGCCAGTGACATACCAAGAGTGTCGCGTGTTGATTGATGGCCACATTGATAAAACCCTCGCGATTCATGGTGAACGTGTTTGGGTTGAACATGGTGGCAGTATCACGCTCAGTAAGCCTATTCCTTTTATCGAAAAAGACATAGATTACACCTGTGCAATTGGTGGGGATCTACGTAACCGAGTTGGTGGTGGGGTTGCCAATTCCAACAAAGAACTGCTCGAACAGAAAGTGCCTTCGGTTTTCTACCCGAGAGAAGAGTGGAGTTCTACGTCGAAAAATCTTCGCGTAGCGGGCTTTGGTCCTGTTCCTCCTTTCTTTGAATCGCGCCAAAAACTGGCGGGGACATTTGATGAAGATTGGATTGAAAATCGCAAGCCAATGTTACCGCTCGACTTTGATAAGCGTTTCTTCCAAAGCGCGCCTGTTGACCAACAATGCAAAGGCTTTCTTCATGGTGGTGAGCGCTTGATGATGAGTGGTTTCTGCCATGATGACACGCTTTCATTCCGGATTCCTAAAGAGAAATATCGCGCAATTGCGACGTTCAAAGACAACAGCTACCAAGCCGATATGGCTATGTACACCTTGTTCGTGGATGCTGAAAAGAAAACTATATCAATCAGTTACACCGCGGCTTTTCCTTGTCAGGGTATAGAGCATTTGTTGGTGTCGACATCGATCACTAAGTTGGAAGAGGTAAGTGAGCATGCATAATTCAACAGGCCGTTACGTGCTGGGGATGGAAGTGATGACACCTACTGGCATGAATCTGGATATCGCAACCAGTGTCGCAAACGCTGATTTAGCCAGATTTGATCAAGTGGTTGGTAAAGACGGCATTGAGCGTTTCACGTTTGCCAAAATCGAGTACACAAAAGAGAGCGCGTTATTTGAAAAAACGTGCGAATTAACTGCAAATTTACTGGATTCTTTGCTTGTGCAGTTACCTCGTTCTTTGAAGCCGATTCCATTACTTATTGCTGTGCCAACGACAATTTCATTAGTGAAGATGCAAGAATGGCTTGGTGAAAGTGACTATTCTGACTTTCTTTCTGTGGTCGAAGCAGTGCATGCCAGTGGGCCTAGCTTCGTGCTACAGGCTATGAAGTCTTTGGATAAATACGATGCGATGATGTGTATTAGCGTCGATTCTATGGTGGATACGATGCAAGCGCTCATCGATGATGCCATGGTTATGAGTACCAATAATCCGTGGGGCATTATTCCGAGTGAGGGAGGGGCTGGTTTAATTCTCTGCCGAAGAAATACGGTAGAAACATTGAAACTTAAGCCTCAAGCGCAGCTTGGTTATATTGACACGGAATTAAATACGTCAGACCGAAGAGGCATGTTTCGCCTTGTTCAGCGTGCGAGTAAAAAGCTCGATTCATTTGGTGAAGTGTATTCCGATATGACGAATCTCCGTATGCACACTGAAGATTACGGCTTCGCATTGGGGGCCAAAGCGGAACGTTTCACGAATCCAGAACAGCCACAGCTTATCAATGAGTTATGGGGCACGATGGGCAGTAGTTCTTCACTCGCTTTGATTGGATTTACGGTTAAAAATCATCATTTTAACCAACCTGCATCGCTATTAATGTTTGATTTTAATGGTGACAAAGGGTTACTTCAATTACTGGCGTGCTAGTACCAAACAACACGCAAAACCTTATTAAAATGCTCTCATAATCTCGGCAAGGTATTTAATCGATGAAAACAACATAACTTATGTAGTGAAAGCGTAAGTCAAAGAGTCTAATAACTTAGTAATTATAACTAAAGTAATAGCGTTACTGTTCGTTTTAAATACCAGCCTTGAAACAAGGATGTTTCAGCAAATATTATTTCGGCCTAATAATATTTGTTCGATAAAAGAGTGCAAAGTGTCTGATAAGCAGGGAGCAGCCAAAGGATATATTGATCAATTGGTTGTCAAAGCCATTGAGAAAAAGAAACAGAACGAGCAAAGGTTGGCGCAGAAAAATAAGCCAAAGCTTGAGTACGTGCTTTTTTCACAATTTGATGTTCTAGACACGCTGCCATCGAAAAATGGTAGAACTACGGTTTACCATCTCGCCAAAAAAGGCCAACCAGAAAAACAAATCTGCTGTAAAGTCGTCAACGAAGATGCGCCAGACATTGCCAATAAGATGTTGGTCAATGAAGCAAGTAGATTAGAACTTTCTCAACATCCTAGCGTTGCGGATTTCATTAAAATCGGTAACGAATTTGAACGCCCATACTTAATGTACGAGTGGATTCAAGGTGAATCACTGGCAGAAAAGATGGAGCGTCACTCCTCTAAAGGTTTCCGTCACGACCATATTGCTTGGTTAGTGTACCAACTTGCTGGTGCGCTGGAATTTATGCACACCCGAGGTATCTGCCATCTTGATATCAAACCATCAAATGTTTTGGTTAGCGAAGGCGACTACGTCAAGCTCATCGATTTTGGTGCGGCTCGCTATATTGGTGAGACGGAGTCTCACGCTGAGGCAAGTTTAAGTTACGCTTCACCTCTATATCTTGAGACAGGTACAACCGAGCCACAAGACGATGTTTATTCACTTGCATTACTGACGGGCCATTTATTTATTGGTTCGATCTTTGGTGACGCTTGGCACAAGCAATTAAAAGATCGCAAGCGTCCAGCATTAATTCCAAACCATATTTGGAAACTGCTCAAGCAAGTGATTAATAACCCAAGAGGGCATGGCTACACCGCAATTTCTTTTGCTCAGCAACTTGCACGCATTGACACTCAATCTATTGATTCACAGTCGAATGCGCCAATTTTCAGCAGCTTACGTAATGCCGACTTATTGCTGACGCATTGTAAACCACAAGACAAAGCCGGCTACGGTCGCTTTAAAGTGCTCGAAGCCAGCTTGGTATTGAGCGTGATGGCAATTACAGGCCATTACTTATATGAACAAAACCAGCCTGAGTGGAAAACGATTGTGAAGTCGGAACCGACAATTTCACAAAACGAAACTCCTTTGGCGAGTACGATCAAACCAGCACAAACCGCTTCCTTCTTGGCTCAGCCACCTTGGGCGATTGAGCAGGCGCTCAATGATATGGAAAAAGACGTCATGTCGACAGCGCCATATCGTGAAGCTTACCAAGTGCAGCAAATGAAACTGTCTAAGCTGTACAAAAATAATCAGGCGCAATTGACTTCTTATCAAGCTCTAGCGGATGACTTACCGAAGACGCTAGTAGATTTGCGTAAAGAGTTGGTGACGTTAAGAGAAAAATTGGTCGATGATGGTGCTTTATTCCCATACGCAGACAAAACCTTAACCAAAGTGATGGCAGGCTTGAATGTCGCGTCGGTTGATTCGATGAAAATCTCTGCGGTTGCGGGAAGCAAAGACGAGCAGATTGCTAATTTAATCCTTGATGGTGAAGCTAAGTTGGCTGACGAAGAGATGAAAGCAGCTTGGTTGTTAAATCAATCGGAAGCTTACTTCTACAGCCAAGTGTTGCCAAACAAGGTGATGGCAAACATCAACGACTCTATCGAGCAGCACGCAAAAGATCACTACTACACCAAAGCCATTGAAGAGGCGAAGGCCGCTAAGACTTATTTTGGTAACACGCCGGCGCTGAACAAAAAGGTCAAGGATCTGATTGTTGCTCGTAGCGAATACATTCTATTTAGCACCGTGACTGAACAGTCGGTGTTTGATAAGCAAAAATTGCACGATTCACTGGCTGACCTTGAGCGAAACGCGCCGAAGAAGTTTAGTGAAATTACCGATCTGCTTGAGAGCATGGCTACGGATTCTATCGATAAAAGCCATCAACTTTCTCGCCCAGCACGTGGTGCAATCGCCGTTGAGCGCGCTCTGAGAGATTATCTAGCAGAGGGGAGAGGCTAATGTCTGTTATCGATATCGAACGCTTATTGGCCCCTATCTCTGATGCAACGCCAGTGGGTGAAGATGCTCGCTACGAGTTTTGCTACGAGATGATGGAATCTGAAGTAAAGAAATTCGGTTCCCTGTTTGGTGAAACGGTCGATTGGGGCGTCGTAAAAACGCATGCGACTGAAGTGCTAGAGCACCACAGCAAAGACTTAAAAGCCATTTGTTACCTTGTTCGCGCCCTAACGGAAGAGTTTGGTCTTCTAGGTTTTGAGCAGGGTCTAAAGCTGCTTAGTGAGGCGTTAAATCGCTTTGGCGTTGAACTTTATCCTTCGCGAAAGCGCGGCAGAGATGGCGCGGTCGAATGGCTGAACCATCAGTTTAAATTGGTAAGCGGTAAGTTAGCAGAGAGTGCTCAGTCATGGGAGTTGGTTTCAAGCTGTATTTCGACCATTGAAGAGGTTCAGCGACAATTCGACGATGTTTACCAAGACTCAGAAGCGGATTTCTTTGAGATTCGCACTCAGCTCAATGTCTTATCTCAACAAGCTGCGGCGGATGACCAAATCGATGACGCATCGGTCACTGTTGAACAGGCGATATCTACGCCCACTACGCAGCCTGCCGCATTAGAAACGCCGGCACAGAGCGAAGTGCAAACCGCTCCAGCGAAGACGGTTACGCCGACTCCTAAAGCTGCACCAGTTAAGAAAGCGGTAGCAAAAGAAGTGGACGTCGATACGGATTTCTCTTCGCCGACAGCTTCTAAGCGCACCTTGAAGAAGGTTGCAGAAGTCATGCTTCATGCAAATCCAAGTGATCCGCTGGCTTACCGAATTTATCGTCATCTGACTTGGGATGATATTGATGGTCTCCCAGACCACCAAAACAATCAAACGCCATTGAGCTTGGCGGTGTCTTCCGATCAACAAGCGGAATACCGAGATAAAGCCAATCAAGAAAGCGACATCGACACCATTAAACGTTTGGAGCGCACACTAACGGATGCGCCGTTTTGGCTGACAGGTCATTACTTCGTGTATTCGATGCTCATTAATTTGGGCTTCGACGATGCAGCGACGGCTGTGAAACAAGAAGTGCAGCGTTTTGTTGATTCGCTAGAGGGCATCGAGCACCTCTCATTTAAGAATTCTTTACCATTTGCAGATGAAGCGACCTTGAGCTGGTTATCGACTCAGGATGCAACTTCTTCGACGTCTCAATCCGTTGTTCAAACGGTTGTGATTTCGCAAGAAGACTCGCTGCCGATGGAGGATATCACTCTAGAAAACCTAGGGGAATATGCCGCAGAACTTGCCCGCAAACTCGAGCTGGATAGCTCGGGACGTGGTCAGTTTATGCTGTATTTACAATTGATAGCAGCTTACCAGTCTGTTGGATTATACCCGTTGTGTCTGCCTTATCTTGAGAAGGGTTGGGAAGTACAAAAAGCGTTTAATCTCGCGAGCTGGGAACCCCACTTATCGTCACAGTTAGAAGACCTGATTCGAAAAACACTCCATCAGTTATTCAGAAGTAAGGATCTTTTGCCTGAGAAGTATGAAGAGTGGAAAGCAATTTATGACTAATTAAAGAGTTAAATAAGGAACTAATTATGTCACGTGACGGCTCGGTGGCTCCTAAAGAGCGAATTAATATCCGTTATGTTCCAGCAACTGGTGATACGCAAGACGACGTAGAGCTGCCGCTGAGCATGATGGTAGTTGGCGACTTTACTGCACGTGCAGATGAGACGCCAATCGAAGAACGTACTCCAATCAATATCGATAAAGACAACTTTAACGAAGTGCTAGAAGGCATGTCTCCAAACGTTAAAGTTAATGTTGAAAACCGTCTTTCTGAAGAAGAAGGTGGTCAAATCGGCGTTGATCTAACGTTCCAAAACATGAAGGACTTCTCTCCTGAAGCAATCGCGAAAAGCGTACCTGAGCTAAACAGCTTGCTTGAACTTCGCGAAGCCTTGGTTGCACTGAAAGGTCCTCTAGGAAACGTTCCTGCGTTCCGTAAGAAGATCGCATCGGTTCTTCAAGACGAAGAAGCGAGAAAGAAACTGTTGGATGAACTAAGCATTGGCGCCGACCAAGAAGCGAAAGAAGAGTAAGGGATATCATGTCTGCAGAAGCACAAGCGCCAGAACAAGAAGCAGCCTTAGTTGAATCAGGCTCACTTCTGGATAGCATTCTTAATGAAACTCGTTTAAAGCCAAGTGATGAAGGTTTTGACGTTGCAAAACGCGGCGTAGAAGCATTCATCAGTGAGCTACTAAGCAGCTCGAACACAGAGAAAGTAGACCAATCTTTGGTTGATCTGATGATCTCTGAAATCGACCAAAAACTGTCGAACCAAGTTGATGCGATTCTTCACAGCGAAGAAGTTCAAGCGGTTGAATCAACGTGGCGCGGTCTTAAGTATCTTGTTGATCACACTGACTTCCGTGAGAACATTCAAATTGAATTGATCTCAGCGAAGAAAGATGAAGTTCTTGATGACTTCGAAGACGCACCAGAAGTGGTGAAGTCTGGTCTTTACAAGCAGATCTACACACGTGAATACGGCCAATTCGGTGGTAAACCTGTTGGTGCAGTAATCTGTGATTTTGATATGTCAGCATCAACGCCTGACATCAAACTGATGGAATACATGGCGAACGTGGGCGCAATGTCTCACGCACCGTTCATCACGTCTGCATCGGCTAAATTCTTTGGCCTAGACAGCTACGAAGAGCTACCAAACCTAAAAGACCTTAAGTCTGTATTCGAAGGTCCACAGTACGCGAAATGGCGTGGTCTGCGTGAGCACGAAGATGCGCGTTACCTAGGTCTATGTACGTCTCGCTTTATGCTACGTACACCTTACTCTGTAGAAGATAACCCAATTAAGGCGTTTGACTACGATGAGAAAGTAACAGACAGCCACGACAACTACCTATGGGGCAACTCAGCGTACGCGATGGCGTCTAAGATCAGTGAGTCATTTGCTAAATATCGTTGGTGTCCGAACATCATTGGTCCTCAAAGTGGTGGTGCGGTTCAAGACCTACCGGTTTACAACTTTGAAGCAATGGGTCAAATCGAAACTAAGATCCCAACTGAGATCCTTGTTTCTGACCGTCGTGAGTACGAACTAGCGGAAGAGGGCTTCATTGCTCTAACCATGCGTAAAGGTTCTGACAACGCGGCGTTCTTCTCTGCAAACTCTGTTCAAAAACCAAAAGTGTTTGCGAACACGCCTGAAGGCAAACAAGCAGAGATGAACTACAAGCTAGGTACTCAGCTTCCTTACATGTTCATCATCAACCGTCTGGCGCACTACATCAAAGTGCTACAGCGTGAGCAAATCGGTTCTTGGAAAGAGCGTTCAGACCTAGAAATCGAACTGAACAAGTGGATCCGTCAATACGTTTCTGACCAGGAGAACCCGCCAGCGGAAGTTCGTGGTCGTCGTCCACTTCGCGCTGCGAAGGTAGAGGTATCAGACGTAGAAGGCGATCCAGGTTGGTACAAAGTATCGATGTCTGTACGTCCTCACTTCAAGTACATGGGCGCAAGCTTCGACTTGTCTCTAGTTGGTAAACTAGACCAATAACCCATTATTGAAACCATCAAGCAGCCAGTGAAGACTGGCTGCTTTTTTCGTAGGACCGAACATGGAAAAAGGTTATCGTCTTCTAGAACGGATTGAATTGGGTGAGCCAAAAAACTGCTACGAGAAAGTGGTGTCTCACAAGCACCTGATTGAGTCTATTCATTCGCACCTTGCCGACTTATTGAACACACATTCTGGCAACGCCATGATTGATGATGACTACGGCCTGCCAGATTTCAACGATGTGCTTTCCAATAACACAAACCTCGTTCGCCACATTCAAAAAAACATCACATCAACCATAGAACGCTTTGAACCGCGACTGCTTAATGTCGAGGTTCATTACCGTGAAGATCACCATAACCCATTACAACTCGGCTTTGGTATTCGCGGCGAAGTTTCCCATAACGGCGGTAAAGTCCCAATGTCGATCGATGTCTACATGGGAACCGACGGCCAATTTAACGTTTAGTAGGTGCCACTTGAGTAACAGTAAATACTTTCAAGATGAACTCACGTATTTGCGCGAGTCGGGTAGTGAGTTTGCCAAATATCACCCGAAGTTAACTCACTTTCTGTCGGAAGGAACCTTCGACCCAGACGTCGAGCGACTGCTTGAAGGTTTTGCTTTTCTGACCGGACGTATCCGTGAAAAGATTGACGACGAACTGCCAGAGTTGACGCAGTCTTTAATGACTCTGCTGTGGCCGCATTACATGCGTTCAATTCCGTCTTTGTGCATCAGTGAGCTGAAACCACATACGGGAAGTGTTACTGAGAAAACCGTGGTGAAACGTGGCGCGGAGATGGCGAGTGAACAAGTTGAAGGCACACAGTGTTTGTTCCGCACTTGCTACGATGTGAATCTGTACCCAATCACGATCACTAATATCGAACAAACCAACAGCCGCACCAGTTCAGCGATTGATGTGACGTTATCGACGGAACATGGTCTTGAGCTTTCTCGTATCGGTTTAGATACGTTGCGCTTGCACTTGCATGGCGAGATTCACATTACTCGCACCGTCTTCTTATGGTTGTTCCGCTACCTAGATTACGTCGAGCTAGATGTTGGTGGGGGCTACAAACACCGTCTAGGGCCAGAATACGTTAAGCCAGTAGGGCATGAAGAAGACGAAGCACTGCTGCCTTACAGCAAAAACTCCTTCGCAGGTTACCGCTTGCTACAAGAGTTCTTCTCTTTGCCAGATAAGTTCATGTTCTTCGACATCAAGGGCTTAGAGTGGTTAAAAGGCATTCCGCAACGCAGCACGGTCAAAATCAAATTCCACTTTAAGCGTGCTTTACCTTCTGAAGTGGTTTTGAAAGATAAGCACTTAAGATTGCATTGTACGCCAGCCGTTAACTTGTTCGAGAAAGACGGT
This sequence comes from Vibrio sp. HENC-03, assembly GCF_000305755.2. Taxonomy (NCBI): domain Bacteria; kingdom Pseudomonadati; phylum Pseudomonadota; class Gammaproteobacteria; order Vibrionales; family Vibrionaceae; genus Vibrio; species Vibrio sp. HENC-03. Next base: position 27,973 of record NZ_JH976079.1, read on the forward strand.
GATCCAATTCGCTTAGAACATCGCCGTAATGAATATAAAGTTCGCCCTCAAAGCAATACGCAAGAACACTATGAAGTGTATGGGATTGAGCAAGTGGAGAGTTGGAGCAAAGACGAGCGTCGCCGTAAACCATTAATCGAATTCGAATCGTTTGAGCACCAAATTAACCAGCGTGATAAGCGAGAGTTCTACAAATCAAAAGTCGGCGAGCGAGTAAGCGGAAGAGGGTTAGAGCGCTATATCTCGTTCCATACGCATAATGGTGATATTGCGGATTTAGGTACAGAAACCGTACTGATGAAACTGCAATGCAGCAACGCCGATCTGGCTGAACGCCTTTCAGTGGGCGACATTACTTATGCGACCCACAAATCGCCGACGTATGCGACATTTAAAAACATCACCAAACCGACACAATCGGTGAGCCCACAGGTGAACGGCGAGCTTCAGTGGCAGCTGATCGCCAATATGTCACTCAACTACTTGTCTTTAGCGAACATCGATGTGCTGAAAGTGCTGCTCTCGACATACGACTTCCACTCTCGTGTCGATAGACAAGCTCACCGAGCGTCGATTCACCGACTCGATGGTATTGTTTCGTCTGAGATGAAACCCATTGACCGCGTGTTCCGTGGCGTATCTGTACGTGGTAACCAATTCAAGTTGGTGACCAACTCTAAGTTCTTCGTAAATGAAGGCGATATGTTCCTGATGGCAACCGTACTGAACGAATTCATCCGTTTGTATTCGAGTGTGAACTCCTTTACTGAACTGGAAGTGTTTGATGAAGCCACTGGCGAAGTGTACAACTGGGCAAGCCTGATCGGACAGCAGACGATTCTATGATTAATACACTTTCTGATAAGTCGAATGAGTTTAGCTTCTACCAAGCGGTGCTTTTGCTAGAGAAACACTACCAACTAGAGCCAAATTCCAATTTTGTCGCAGTAGGTGAGAACAAATACTTCCATCAGGAACGCATTGAGTTCAGTGTATCGCCAAATCTGTGCTTTCCGAAGAGTGATATGGACTTTATCACTCATATGGAAAGAAACGGGCAGCAGTATTCTCGTGTTGAGACTAACTTCCTTGGTTTGCATGGTTCAAGTTCGCCATTGCCAGCCTCTTATACTGAGAAGCTTGCAGGGCGAGATCCTGATGATAACCCGGTAAAAGACTTCTTCGACTTTTTCCATAACCGCTACACCAGTTTGTTGTATCGAGTTTGGAAGAAGTATCGCTATCACGTGCAATACCAAAGTGGCGCGAGCGACGCGTTCTCGGGAAGGATACTGCATTTGGCAGGTCTGTCTGGTGTGATGCAAGATTGTGATGTCGCGGAGTTGGACCGAGCGAAGATTCTGTCTTACGTTAACCAGTTATCGACACGTACACGCTCTCCTAAGCTGATATCCGGTATTGTTTCGCATTACTTTTCACTGCCGAACGTTCGAATCGAAGAGTGGGTTTACAGGCGCGTAGAAATCGCTGAAAGCCAGCGTAACAAGCTCAATCGCGCTAACTGTGTGTTGGGGCAAAGCTTGCACTTGGGACAAAGCATTGCGGATTTGAACGGCAAGTTTAACTTGTGCATCGACAACATTGATTTTGAGACGTTTAAACAGTTCTCCTACGATGGTGAATTGCACAAGACGTTGGTGGGGTTGATGCGTTTTATTCTGCGTGACCCGATGTCTTGGGACCTAAAGCTGACGGTTAACCTTGATTCTATTCCAGATAACCAATTGGGTAATGGGGAAGGGAACCATTTAGGTCAAACGTTTTGGCTAGGTAGCCCTAGCGAAGCAGACGCTAAAATACGGGTGATTGGCAGTATCTAATGCTTTGCGATGATTCCGAAATGGATGAATAAGAAACGGATGCGTAAGAAACGCTAGGTACAAAGAACACAAAAAAAGCCGCGATGTATTCGCGGCTTTTTAGTCTGAAAAGAATGTTCGGCGGGAACCAAATAACTTATCGACTGATAGGTTGGTGGAGTACTACCGTTGTGTCGAGTTTTTGAATTCCGCTGAAAGATTCAATTTCATTACATAGGTGGTGAATAGACTGAAGGTCCGGAGCTTCGATAAGAGCAATAATGTCGAAGCTACCACCCACAACGCTCGTCAGTCGTACCTCTGGAATCTCTTTAAGGGCACTCGTTACTTCGTTTTTCTTGCCCTTTTCACAAGAGATCAGCAGATAGCTGGCTGCTTTGCGACCCTCATTTTCGACTCGGATCTGGGCAGTGTAGCCCTTGATGATCCCAGTCTTTTCCAACCTATTGATTCTTTCTGCGACAGCAGTACGAGACAAACCGATGTTTCTAGATAGATTCGCAATTGACTCTCGTCCGTTTGATAACAGACTGGAAAGGATTTTGCGGTCTAACTTGTCTAAGCCTTGTAAAGTCATGTTTGAAATCATGTGTTCTGCCTATTCTGGTTTTTATATAGTTATTAAATCGACTCTGGGAGTGTAAAGTTATACAGCTCGGCCAGAGTGAATGGGTTTTTCTGTGTCAAAGGAGTGATACGAAGGCTCAAGTCCCTCCCAGACACTTTTATGTCACTGACGAAGCTACCGTTATGAGTGTTTGTCAGGGTCGAATCACCTAGCAATCTGTATATCGCCCACTGACCACTCTTATTAAGAACGTGCTGCTTGCCCTCGTCTGTCACATCTTGGATCGTGATACTAATGTTGAAGTCACCGTTCTGCGGCGGCCACTCCATCTCACGAATTCGGCTCGGACCGTGATAGTAGTTGATATCAGTGTCTGAAATTTTCAGACTGGCTCTGATAGCACTGGAATCAAGGTCTAATACTTTCGCACTGAACGGGATGTAAACTCGGTTTGTGCTCTTATTGATCAACGTATCGCGGATAACGTTGTAATTGCGCAATTGCACCAATAGGGCAGGTGAAAGTGGCATTGTTTCGCCATCCACCTGTTTCGGTGTCCACAAGTTTGTATCGTAGAACGGTGCGAAGTTCTTCTGAATAAACGTGTCTAACAAACCACCTGATGCAAACAACAATTCGAAGTCTTCAATCGAGATTTCTTCTGTCGCGTTTAGATCAAATGGGTATTTACCAAGTCCTAGCTCTTTAAACTTGGTGTAAATCTCGCTGTACCATTGGGTTTGAATGCCTTTTGCTGATTCCGCAATCATCACTGACCAGCTTTGCTGAACCACATCAAGTAACCAACTGCGTACCGGCTCTGGTGACTTTTGAGCAATCTGCTTAAGTTTGATAAGCGGGTCCGCTTCTGTGCTGTTCATGCGGTGTTGAGCAGCGGCCAACGCGGCCATTTGTGGATCAGGCGCATCCGCGATGTCTTTCATGTAAGTACGAACACGGCTCAAGGCTGTAATGGTTTCATCCCATGGAGTAGGGGAGTTTGGCGTTTCACTAACTTGAAGTTGGTTCAACAAGTGGAAAGCTTGCTCAACGCGCTTCATCAGTAAGTAATCTGGTTGTACGGCTTCTTCTACTGCTTCTGATGCCGAGTCTGCCGCTTCCGCGAGTTTCGGGTTCACTTTAGCGATTAACGCGTTCTTTTCGCCAACAGGAGAGAACTGCGTGTTTGCGTAAACTTGCTTCAGCACGGTAGTCATTGGCGAAGATGGGCCTGAAATAAGGTCGATAGCGTTCGTCAGGTCACCCACATTGCTGTAGTTCTGAACTTTTAACTCACTCAGTGCGTTACGCCAGTAGTTGATGTAGTCGTCGGTGTATTTCTTACGAACCTGAGTCTTAAATGCATCCTGCTCTTGCTTGGTTGGAATCACATGGTTTGATAAACCTAAAACCCAGTTATCACTGATCACTTGCTGTGACATCAAATCAACACGAGGGCGATAGAAGGTACTAAAACCTGTTGAGGTGTAAACCTTATCTATCACAAGTCGATTGTCGTCTAGCGGTTCGTTAAACACGTTGTTGAACTCAAAACCAACGGCACGTTGAAGATCGAGCGTGCCAAGGTCAATGGCATCCGCCTGGTTCAAAATGCCTGCGTAGACTAGATCTACATTGGAGTTAGCCAGTAATGAGCGACGAGTCGCGCGCACAATGTCCATGTTGATATCAACCGGTGCAAATTGAGTGCGGAAGTAGGCATCTAAGTAACGCATTGCTTGGCTAACAACATCTGGCTTATCGCTCAAATCGTTGAGAGTTTGAAGTGTTTGGCGACGTAAGAACTGAATGTCACGTTTTGATGGGTCATTCAGCATCAAGTAGCCTTTAAGTAATGGCAACGTCGCAGCAATATCATGTTGATTGTGAGTTAACTCGAGACGGTAACCTCTCTCTACAACGGGCATAAGCTGTTGTGCGACTTCTTTGAGCAGAGCTTCGTAAGCCAATCTTGTGCTTTGGTCCAGGCGACTGATGTTCAGCGGCAAGACTTCTTCGTCTAGGGCGCGAGAGCCTTCTAGCCATGCGCTGTATGAAGGTTGAATTGCACGTGTTGCGCTAACCAATAACTGGTTAAAGCTTGCTTCTTGCTCTACCTGACCTTTGTCATCTATGCCAAGCAGTTGATTGATGACACGCAAGTTGCTGTCTAGTGTCGTAACAAAGAAGTAGGCACCGCCTGCCAGCAAGATAACAGACGCCAACATAGCCAAATGGCTTTGACGTTGGATCAAACGCAGGTACGTTTTGTTCTCACCGGCAAAATCGCTCTCTGGCAAAATCTGAGAATCAATCAGGAAGCGAGAGAAGTAGGGCGTTTCTGTCAGTTGTGTGTGCTCTGAAGCAATGATCGGCAAATTAAAGTAATTGCTGCAGCTTTTTGCTAACAGGTTGTACTTGCGACCACCTTGTAAGCTAGAGCAGAAGAAGATCTCACGGATATCAAGAGAATAAACGCCGCTGTTCGCGTCACAAAGGCGTTCAAGTACATAACTGATTTCCGCTTGGCAAAGTTCAAATTGTTTAGGAAACGCAAGGATTGCTTGTTTCTCGTCGATATCGGTTGAGTTTGCTGATGCGTCTAATGCATTGCTTTCAAGTACTTTGACTAGATTGCGGTAACCGTCGCGGTAATACTCTGTAATGACACCTTTTGCTTCTTTCAAAGGGATAGACAAGAACTCTACACGCGTTTTAAGCGAGCTAAAATGCACGTATTCTTTGAAGCCATCCAGCTTGTCGAGTTTCGACATCATCAGGTAAACAGGCAATGCTGAAGAGGTTTTTTCACTGATGGAGCTCAAACGCTGCAATAAGGCCGTGATGGTGTAATCTTTTTGCTCTGGTTCAGAAACAATCATGAACTCAAAGTCGGTAAAGAACAGACAACCTGAAAATGGCTTTCTCGGACGGTGACGAATCACTTCATCGACAAAGGTATTCCACAGTGAGGCATCGCTGCTTGAAACCTCTTGGAACACGAGACGTTGATCTGGCTTGACGTAAACCGCGCTGTCCGATTCATACCATTCAAAGAAATCGTTTTTTGCAGTGCGAGAACGATCCATTGGTTTAATTGCGCTTGAATTAAACAAGAATTGACGTCGCCCAGACGCTTTATTACCAATCATAAGATAGATTGGCTTCTTGCCTGAATTAGACAGAAGAGGGCGAATAACCATCGAAAGGGCTTCTTCTTCTGTTTCTAGACGCTGAGCTTTTGAGTTGTTCTTTTTCTTAAGCCATAGTGAAAACTGGAATATAAGATAAAAGGTGGCAATGACTCCGAGACCAACCCATAGATAAAGCTTATCTGCATCTTCGAGTAAGAATAAATATACTGCTGCAAATATCGCGGCTAAAACCAGAGCCACTATGGTAGAAACCACGATCGGGTTTCTCAGTATTTTTTGTTTGAACATAAGCCTATAACTTCTTTACTTGTATTGTTATTTATTGTCGTTTGACGCAGTTTTTAGCTGATTAATTTTATATAGGTAGGTGTTCAGTAAAAGGAGGGAGCGCTCAAGTTCCTTTTGCTGCGTGTTCTTTTCTGCGTACTCAATTCGACCTAGAAGTGGAAATAGCGAATTACTGTATTCATACGCTTTCTTCGAGTCTTTATCTGAATTCTGTTTAGCGACATTGGCAAATACCGTCCTAGCATAGGCAAACCGTTTGTATATGACATCGAATTCATTTTCGAAACGAGAACGTTGGTCTAAAAAATTCTCACGAAGTTGCTGAGCAGATGACGAGTCTGGGTAGATTTCTGTCAACTCATAAGTCAGTTCATCAATGGTGTTTACTTTACTTACCTTCACTGGATCGAGTGTCCAGTCGGTCATCAATGTATCAAGGCGGTCTACTGTCGCTGAACGTAAAGCAAGTCGGTGATCTTTGTTTTCAACGCTAAACGAGCTAACGATATCAGTCAGTTCTGTCAGTGAAGCGTGTTCGATATCATCTTTCAGTGTTTCGTATTGATGCTGTTTGTAAATAAAGTGAGAAGCCAATGCAGCTGTTAACAAACCAACCACAGACAAGAGTACCCATCGGCTCGATTTCTGTGGCTCGGGTTGTGGCGTTGCTGGTGGTTGTTTGGCGTCAACTTTCGGTGGAGGGGCGATTTCAACTTTAATCCCTGTTGATGGCGCTTGCACTTCTGGTTTTGGTTGCTTCGCCTCTAATGCCATGACTTCTTTGGCTTTTGCCTCCTTAATCTCTTCAATCCACTGATTCAAGATACGACGGATACGACCAAAAGATGGGGCTTTAATTCCGTAGTGAAGGCGCAACTCTTCCTCGATGCGTAAGCACAGTTGATGTGCCGCTTCGATAAGAGGAAGCTCCTCTGGTAATGCACGTTGCTTTTTAATCCGTTTCTCAGTGTATTCAACCATCCATTCGATAGCGCTGATACGGGCATTCGCTTTAGCATGCTCTGGGTAAGCGGTGTACCAGTACACCACGCATAAGTCGAGCAACGAGTTCAAACCTTCAACTAGGCCTTTTAAACCGTCATTATAGGTTGCTGCAACCGTAAAATAGCAGCTGCAACGAAAGTCTTTGCCTTGAGTGCTTAGAATCTTTTTCGACAGCGTTTGAACTGTCTTCCAAGAAACTCTGCCTGTTACTTTGTTAAGGTTATTTATTTGACGTTTTATTTCGTCAAAATCGTCTAAGCCATTAGGGTTTGAGCCGCTTGGATTACTTTCATCGATCGGCCTTCTAGTGAAGTCGCTGAAAAACATATTTTCCAATTCCAACTGATTATATGGAAAGTAGCAGTTGGCAAATGATTATAAATGCACTGCTATCATCTTTTTTTTGAGGGATTTTATAGGCAAAAGAAAGAAATTGAATAATAAATAATATCTAAATCAATATAATTTAACTTAGTGTGACATTCGTTCACAAAAATTGTTGGTTATGTTGATTTGTTTGGCATTAGTTTAGGTGATGTGTATTCCAGTAATTGAGACAAAAAGTAAGATTAATAGATTTTTAATATTAAGCGTGGTTATGACAAAAGTTCAAAACTTGAAGTAATGTCAGATTATTAAAATTAAGACAACCTTGATTAGAGGATACTTTAATAGTGAAAACTTATCAAAGTCTTTAACATTTGTTTGTTTAAGTGATGGTTGTGTTTCTAATTAAGAACTGGCTAATTTAGTTACTTAAGCTAGATTCATTATATTTACATAATAACCCTCACCGTTTTTATGAATATATCGCTAGTGATATTGCGTTTATTTATAGGTGATTTGCCTTATTTGATGGGGCTATTTTTTACCATATTGAAAAAGCAAAGAGACTTGATATCTTTCGCCCCTGAATATAATTACAAGGCTTTCAAAGAGGGACGAAATGCTAAAACCAAGTCAAGTTGGGCTAATCTCAGCCATGTGTCTATTTTCTACTTTTGCTTTAGCGAAGGGGGAGCGATATGGCGGCTCAGTCAACATGCTGACAATCGAAAGTATTGACTATGATGAAGGTTCTAGCGGTGATGTAGACACGTTGCGATACGGTCTAGTTCATACACGTCCTATCGATGAAAACAACAATCGCTGGCGTTGGTGGTTGGGTCTTAATTACCTTGCTGAAGATGTCGACGCACCTTCAAACGGTGTTTATCAAGAAGTCACAAACTACGAGCTTCGTGTTGTTCCGCAATATGCCCTGAGCTCTTGGAGCATCTTTACTCCTTACGTCGGTGCTGGACTTTCGTTCGGCTATTCGCAGTATTCAAACCGTTGGAAAGTAGACCAAGACGGTTACCGTTACGAAAGCATTGAAGACATTGACCAGTTTGAACTTGGTGCGGTTGTTACTCTTGGTACCGCAATAAAACTTGGTAGCAACCCAGATGCCCATATCCAGATCATTCCTCAAGCTTCCTACATTCTTCCAGTAGTCAATGATGGAATTGGTGGAGTAGAGCTGTCCGTTTCCCTACTATTTTAAGGTTTAGCAATGCAAACACATCAGCTAGTCCTATTCATTTCAAAGTGCCCGGAGGAATACACGGGCGCTAAGCATATTGAAATGCCCGAAGGTGGTGGCTCAGTAGGGCGTGCGCCAAGTTGTACACTGCCTTTAACTGACCATAATCGTTTTATCTCTGGAACCCACTGCCTTATTAGTGTTTATGGTGACACATATTACATCAGTGATGTGTCAACCAATGGCACTATGGTAAACGGCAATAAGATCCTTAAAAACCAACCAGTTTCGATTGTTGATGGTGACGTAGTGTCCCTTGGCCAGTACGAAATTGGTGTTTCTTTAGAGCACGTTTCTGCGGCTCAAGATATTGCTGCCGATATTGCTCCAGAACGTGTCTCAAATGATCCGCTAGTTAATTTGGGTGAGGCTGTCGTTGAGGAAGACGAAAAAGTCGGCGCGTTAGAAGATCTGTTCATGGAAACGAAACAGGACGATGTGGACAGCGATGACCCTATTGCACATCTTAAGTTTTCGATGCAGCGTGAAGATGACCATCTTATCCGTGATGTCGAAAAGCCTGAGGCCGCACAAACTAAGCCAATCGAAAACACAAGACAAGTTGTCGATGATAGCTTCAGTATCCACTCTGAATTCGATATTCCGAACCTAATTCCAGAAGATTGGTTGGCTGGAACCGCCACGAGTAATGCATCTGTTGAACCAGAAACACAGCCTCGTCGAGAAAACAGTTTTATCCCTGAAGATTTTGTGAATTCAGAGAGATCAGATAACTCTGAAGCGTTTGTCTCTCAACCTGAGAAAGTGCAACCTCAAGTACACCAATCTCGTCCACAACAATTTGAACAACCGACTCCACCACCAGTCCAACAATCGGCGCAAAGAACAGAACCAGTTGGTCAGAAATGGGAGGAGGTAACACAAGCCTTTATTCCTTCGACGCAATCTGCTCAGCAAGAATCAAAAGTTACGGAAACCAAAGTGGGTTTCGTCAGCAATGAATCTATCGCTACTGAGGAAGGCACACTTTCTTCCGACATTAGCAAAGCTTTCTATGAAGGTTTGGGGATCAGTAATCCCGAATTGATCAGCAATGAAGCACTCCTGTTTAAACAAATGGGAACCTGTCTTCGTTTGTGTATCGACAACTTGCAAAAAGACCTTCATGAAGTGGAGTCACTTAAAGGTGAGCAGGGCTTAAGCGAAGCAGATTCTAACCTAGCGGAATTGATGCTGACTCTAAACAGCCAGAATCTACTGTCTCCTAATGAGTTGGTCGAACAGATGTTAGATGAAATCAACGACCACCAAATTATTTTTAATAAAGCACTAAATGAGTTGCTGATCGAGCAATCTGAAACGAATGACCCTGTCACGTTTGCAAACGACGTCGCAAGTAAATCTATGTTCATTACCAAATCAAAATTGTGGGGTGAATATCTGGAGTTCTATGCGAATAACCGTCGCCAAATGAATGAGACATCGTTGAAAGGTTTGATCAAGAAAAACTACACCAAAGCGATTAAGGGAAGCCATGCGTAGTATTGCGATGTTGCTCGGATGTGCTTTGCTATCCGGCTGTTCCATGTGGGACCAATTTAAAGAATCAACCGGTATTACACCTGAAACGTCCTCAATCGAGTTGGTGATCGAGGCTTCTTCGGTTCTTAACGTTCGTGAAGGCGGGCAATCCTCTCCGGTGATTTTGCGCGTGCATGAACTGACATCACCAGTATTGTTTCGAAGCTTAGATTTCTTTGCCTTGTTTGAGAATGATAAAGCGTCACTGGGCGATGAATACATCAAACGTTATGAATACCAAATGCAACCGGGTGAAAAAATCCATGAGTTCTTGGAGCTTGACCCTGCGACCCGTGCCGTTGGGTTCTCGGTAGCGTTTCGCGATATTGACGGCTCTTCTTGGCGTAAAGTCGAAGTGATTGAAGAGAAGAGCGAGTACTACATCAAACTCAAGTTAGAAGGCAGTGAGTTAATTTCTGACAACACTCGCGGCATTGAACAAGTTTACTTTTAAGGAATAAAAGCATGTCTTTATACAATCCAGTTGTTTGGCAAGATGGAATGTTCATGAAGCCGCAGCACTTTCAGCAACTCGATCGTTCACAAAGTAAACTGTCGAGCATGCTGAGCGCCAATGCATCGCCTCTACATTGGGGAATTAAGCGTTTAGAGATCAACTCACAACTGCTGGCGTTGGGTAAAATTGGTATTACTCGTGCTGAAGGCATTCTTCAAGACAGAACTCCTTTTGATCTGCCACTGCTCGCTGAACTGCCAGAAGTAAAAGACGTTGATCCTTCGATTGCAGATAAAGTGGTTTACCTTTGCTGTCCGTTACCTTCTGAACGTTCAGAGCTATTCGGCACCAAGAAAGACGGCGCACGTTACACGATGGAATCGCAAGAAGCGGTCGACGCTTGCTATGATTCGGAAGACATGGCAAACATCGTAGTCGGTAAGCTTAACTTTTGTTTGATGTACGACCACGAAGACAAGAGTGCATACACATCGATCCCAATTCTAAAGATCTCAGAAGTGAAGCCAGATGGCAGTGTCATCTTAGATGAGAGCTTTATCCCGACTTGTATTGATATCCATGCTTCAACCGTACTGAACAAGTTCGCAACCGAGTTTGCTTCTATGCTGAAACACCGCGCAGAGTCTATCGTTCAGCGCTTAGGTGTCGTTGACCAACAAGGTGTATCTTCAGTTTCTGATTTCATGCTGCTCCAAGCTCTAAACCGATACGAGCCATTATTCTGGCACTTTGCAAGCGCTGAAGGGGTTCATCCTGAATCGTTTTACCGCATTCTTCTTCAAGCAGAAGGAGAGCTTTCAACTTTGTGTTCGGCATCTCGTCGACCAGTTGAGTTTACCAAGTACAATCACGGCGATTTGACCAGCTGTCTATCGCGCACACTTGATAGTGCGAAGATGACATTAAGTGTGATGTCTGAGCAGCGTGCAATGCCACTCACGTTGAGAGACCAAAACTACGGCATTAGAACGGCAGCGATTCCAGACAGCAAGATTATTGATACAACAACCTTTATTCTTGCGGTTAAAGCCGATGTTACTTTGGATGTGCTTCACACCCAGTTTGTTAGCCAAACGAAGATCGGTTCTATCGATAACATTCGTGACTTGATTAACCTTCAACTGCCGGGTATCGAGATCAAACCAATGCCAGTTGTACCTCGAGCATTGCCTTACCATGCGGGTTACACCTATTTCGAACTGGATAAGACAGGCGAAGAGTGGGCGGCACTGAAAAACACTGCTGCGATAGCGGTTCACGTAGCCGGCGACTTTGCTAACTTGTCGTTGCAACTATGGGCTGTTCGTCTATGAGTTATGCAGAAACCGACGTCACCGTAGTCTTATTCCAACCAGAGCCTGGCAAACCGATGGAGGTGATGCCAGCGCCTGACTTATCTCGTAACATCGCGGTACAAGACTTAAACATCGAAAACATGGGCATCAATCCTTTGGTCGATCAGTTCTCATGGTTGATCGCCAGTTTGTCTTGTATGTCTTCAATTCCTTGGCTCGATGACCCAATGCCGTTTCGTGAACAAGTGGCTCGCGAGATAAGAAAAGGTGAACGTAAGCTCAATGAAATGGAATTGGATCGCGCATCCATCTTGGTCATCCGATACTGTTTGTGCGCTGCGATTGATGAATCGGTTTGCCGACAAGAGTGGGGCGCTAATAGCCATTGGAGCCAGAACAGTTTGTTGTCAGAGTTCCACAACGAAACATCCGGCGGCGATAAGTTCTTCGTTATTCTCGAGCGCTTAAAAGCAGACCCACGCAAGTATCGTCACGTTATCGAGTTTCTGTATTTACTACTTCAACTTGGCTTTCAGGGCAAATACGGCCGTGAAGAACGCGGTAACGAAAAGCTCGCAGAAATCGGCAATACCATTTATCGCTTAGTACGTGATGAGCGTTTGGCAGAGCAAGAGAAAGTCTCTCTCGTTAACCTTAAGGCCAAATACCTCAAAAAACCGTTAAAAAGGGTGATTTCACCCAAACTGATTTTAGGCATCAGTGCGATTACCTTCGCAATCATGTATGCCGCGACTTACATCGTTATAGATTTAAAGTTCCAGCAATTGCTTGAAGTGTATCGATAAACAGAAGATCTCGAAATGAGATCTTCTGCCAGTTTTAAGCTTTATCGTGAATGTCACTAGCGGTTTAGTGAAATTCACTAGTCATTTAGAGAGATTGCAATATGCGATCTCTTTTATTATTCAATCAACAAAATTCAAATGGATTGGTTATGGGCGTAACAGTTGGTGCAAATGGACTTTCGATAGTTCATAAAGGCTCAGGTGGTGAAGCGAATGCAACGCTCCCAGATGTTTGTTTAACGAAGGTCGGCAAGCCGATCGTTCCTATCCCTTATGGCAACAATGCTAAATCAGCAGATCTTGCTGGTGGCACTACGACTATCTCTATGGATGGTGGCAACAGTGTCGCAATCAAAGGCAGTACATTCTCAAAAAGTACCGGTGACGCGGGCGGCGATAAAAAAGGCGTCGCATCCGGCACGATAGAAGCCGAAGCAAAATTCATTTCAGCCTCACCAACGGTTAAGTTTGAAGGCAAGGGCGTATGTCGCCTGTCTGATCAAATGACCATGAACAAAGCCAACACTATGTGTTTGGGAGGCGCACAAAACCCATCGGTTTCTGTTACGGAAGATCAGGAAGGGACGTATACGGTTGACTTATACCTCTCATACTCAGACGGTGAACCCGTTCAAGGCGCAACTTACACGCTTAAAGATCAATCTGGCGCCGTATTTGAAGGAACACTAGACAACAACGGTAAAGCATCGGTTGGTGGCGTTGCTCCGGGTGAGTTTGCCATAGAATACGGCGAGGACAGCCGAGACTTTATGCCGAATGTCCCAACGAAGACCAACCCAAACTTTAATCCAAGTGCGAACGCCCAACTGATCATTGAAGAAACAAAGAAAGGTGAAGTTGGCTTCTGGGAAAATGCTTGGACGCGAATGTCTGGTGCCGCCAGTTGGATTTGGGGCGTGATTCTTGGTGATTTCAACGATGATGCTTCCGTTGAGCAGATCATCGCCAATACGGCGCTGACGATGATTCCTGTTGTAGACCAAGCCGCTGACGTGCGCGATTTATCTGCGAACATTATGACTTTGTTGACTGAGGAAGAGCGCGATAAGCCCGAAAACTGGTTAGCACTTTCACTTACCCTTGTCGGTTGCGTTCCTACATTTGGTAGTGCGGTCAAAGGTACGTGTAAAGTTGCGCTAAAAGGCGGTAAAGGAACATCAAAAGATACTTTACTAGCTGTTTTAAGGGGGATGGGTAAAGGGGACCCAGAAAAATTCTTGCGTACGTTAGATTGGGTGGATTACGCGAAACAAACCAGCCAGATTGTTAGTGATGTTCTAAAACCTTGTATTGAAGTGGCAACTGAGTTGGCTTCATACGCAAACAGAATGGGCGCAGATGAGCTTGGTGCGTATTTCTTGAAGTTAGCTGATGAGGTAAAAATCATCGATAAGATGGTACCGGACAAACTAAAAGAAGCGATGGGCGAGTTTGATGATCTTTTTGCTCGAATCTTAGGTAAGGGCGAGAAAACGTACCCAGCAAAAGTAAAACACAATACAGGTGAGTCTGCTCAGTCAGGAAAGAACTCCGCAAAGGCGAATGAGGACAAAAACAAAGCAGACTATGTATGCAAGTTGTGCGGCAAAAATAAGAAAAGCAAACTCCACCCTTGTAAGGCAAGGCTAGGCTCTAGGAAAAAATAATGACAGTGCTAATGGCAAAGCTTTTATCTGTAAAGCTATACGAGAAAGAAAACAAAAATCAGATAATTAAGAACATTAAGATTGGTAGTCAAGGTGTCTTGGGGCGAAAAGACTATTGGTCTATTGCTAATAAGACCTTGAAGCCAAGTATCAAGTACCCAGATAGACATCCGTGGCACTCCAAAGCATTATCAAGTCACATCACAGGGCATCACATTATATCAGTGGCAAGTCTAAAAACACTAAAAAGCGACTATAAAACACTATTGCGTCTCAGTAAGTACAATGTAAATCATCCGAGGAATATTGTTGGTTTACCGACGTCTCCTCAAGTCGCTTGCCAATTGAATGTACCTCTTCATTATAGTAGTCATACTAGTGATGCGATACCGACTATTGAAGACTCGCCTTCTTATCATGTAATATCATCAATGCTGATAAAAAAAATGATCTCACTTTTGTTAAGTAAGGGGATATGTCCAGGTGATTCGTTAGAAGAGCAAAAGAAAGTATTACTGAATATCGATTACATATCAGCTATAAAATTGAAATATATAACCAACTTTAAGATCGTTTTACATAAAACGGGAGTTGATTATTTGAGAGGAAATATTGGTTGTGGTGGTGTAGAAAAAGAAAGTCTAAAGAAAGAGGGGAGAGAGTGTGAAACAAGATCACACGGTTACCCATTTAATAAAAATGACTTAATGACAAGTGACCATTCTAGGTTGTTAACTATCTACGAAATAGAAAATTCAAGGGTTGTATATAATGCCAATTAGTGAAGAATATTATGTGTTATCAAATGACTACTCAAAGGTAAATTTTGTAGTGAACATGGAAGATGAACGTGGATTTAGTTTGTTAATGGATAAAGCTATATCTACAACCATGCATGTTAACTTTGAATGTATTAGCTTAAAGAGTTTCAGCGCTATCGATGCTCCATTTGATGTTTCTGTCAACACTGAGATATTATTTGACCTGGATTTTCTTGCGGTATTATCAGAATTAATGCTATACAAAAACTCACTTGTTCCTGCTAAGATTAAAGAGAAAGAGTTTGTTTATCTTCATTGTTATAATATTATCGATATAGAGGATGAAGTTAAGGGGTTTAACTTTGATCTCTTATCAGAAATACCCATCGAGGAAAGGTTAGTATTCAAGCCCTCTTATGGAGCTATCGTTGTTTTTTTTCATAAATCAATTATAGAGAAAATCAATTCTGTTAAGAGTTTTTCATATGCAAAGTATCAAAAGGCTTCCGATTGGTCAGTTGAATGGGAAATGTCATGAATTATACAGAGCTTAAAATTGATGACTTAGTTAGTTTGGATAATTATAAAATCCGACTTGTTAAAGTTGAACCGGATATATATATATCCCAAACATACGGATTAAGTATTTTTATAAATGATTATGTTAAAAGGAAAATACGTCATGTTGATGCTCTTAATTTAACTGAGAGTGTTATATCAATCCGTTATTTTAAACCAGATGATTTTTTGTCTGGTTATTATAAATTAGAACCAATATCACGAGATGAAAGTTCATTTTTTGTAAATGAAGAAGGGCATGTTTTTATTTCTAAAGACTTATATGAAGATCTATTTACAAACAAATTTGATGTTTTGATCGATTTTTAGTTTCTAACATAACTGATCGTATTTGTACTGGTTGTCAACCTTGTTTACGTTATGAAATTTGGAGCTTTCCACGTTTAAATGCAAATAGCATACCTAAATGAGGACTTTAACGAGGGTGAATCATTATTTACTTCCGTTGATAGTCGGTCGTCTTTCTATGATGATAATGATTTCACTCCCACTTCTTGTAAAAGTGAGATTGTGTGGAAAGATGATGATATCTATGAAATTGAAGCATTAGATTTAATCAAAGGTGGCGCTTTTAATGTCACTAAGCCTATTGCTGAACTAATTATGAGTTTCGACCCATACGGTGTTGAAGTTTATCCCGCAAAATTAACCTGTTCCGGAGACGGAGTGTTAACTGAGCGCTACATAATAGCAGTAGATAACTTAGTAGATGTCGTTGATTATGATAAAAGCATAAAAGTGACTGACGTAACTACCCGTTTTTACTTATCTGATGAAAAGATTAAGGAACTTCCAGGTAGCAAGAGGCACGTTTTTAAACCTGTCGGAATGACAAAAACGTTCTTCTCAATCGAGTTGTTTGAAGCGCTTGTCCGTTTAGATGAGGAGGGTAAAATAAGTACTAGTATCGTTGCCTTTTCATTTGATACATCCGAAGAGACGCCCCGAGTCTAGTGTAAGTAGGTAAATAGAATAATGACTAACTACACAGTTTTATCTAAACAATCTTTGACTGGCTCCCCATTCCAGCAAAGCCCTAAGCCAATAGTGCCAGATTTGCTTTTGGAAATGACCTTTTCTCCAAAGCTATTTATCATCAGTGATATTGCGTCAAAAGTAGAGAAACTGGTCGTACATGAAGTAGAGTGGCTAGACGCTCGTGTCGATTGTTCTCCAAGCCAACCAACAGATGAAAAAATTAAAGTTTACGAAGATTATCGTATGCCTTACATCCATCAAACTTATAAATTGACGGATAAAGAAAAACAATGCGGCAAGTTAAACTGGTTAGACATCGAGTCAACAGAGTTTGATTTCTCTAAATTAGAGAATATCCCCTTAGAAGAACGATTAATATTTAAACTAGAAGAAGACTTTGGCTTAGTTTTCATTCACCAAAATGTGACCTACCTTCTTAAAAAAGGACGTCAAAGACGTTTGGGTAAGAGATGTATAATTAGCGCCGAAAGGCGCTTTTTTATTTGTCACAAGACGGAGTCTAAAGGTAGGAAAATGAATCATTTTAATGGCTAAGATAATACTCCTAGAACTATAGAAGTAAAAGCATTTTGCTATAGTGGTCGTCGATTAAAAACAATCAAAGAACAAAAATAAAGTAGGGTATATATGTATTTTTCATTGATCTCCGAAAACTACTTCTCTTCGAGTGTTAACTTTGTTTCTGTAGATAACAGAGAGTCGTTGTACAGTACAAACCATTATCATCCAACTTCATCGATAAACCCTGTTGTGTGGGTGGATAGTGAAGGAGGAAGTATAAAAAACGTTGGACCGATAGTTGATTGTGGTGATTTATCTGTAAGTCGTCCATTTGCTGAAATCTTAATGAGTTTCGACCCTTTTGGTATTGAATATTATCCTTCGAAGCTGAAGTTGGAGGGTAGAGAAGTACAGAATCGATACATTTTAGCTATCAATAATATTATAGATGTACTAGATGAAGAGCGTTCAGATATTGAAATCTCTCCAAGAAGCGGCGAACTGATAGTCCACGAATTATTTATTTCTGAAGAAAAGTTAAAGCAAATTCCGTTATCTAATAGAGTAGCATTTCGAGTAAAAGGTGCTGAAACGGCGATGTTTTTTTGTGAAGAATTGTTTGATGTGATTGACTTTAAGGCAGAATTTGACTCTTTGAGAAAAGCTAAGATTAGCACTGATGACCTTGCTCCAAAGTTTTGAGGCTTAAAATGAAAGAACAATATCATTTACTAACTAAACAAGACCTAGGTAACTTCCCATTCCAGCAAACCCCTAAACCAATAGTACCCGTAGAGCCTGACTTACTGCTTGAAATGACCTTTTCTCCGAAGCTATTTATCATCAGTGATATTGCATCAGAAGTAGAGAAACTGGTTGTACACGGAGTAGAGTGGTTAGACGCTCGCGTCGATTGTTCTCCAAGCCAACCAACAGATGAACAAATTAAAGTTTACGAAGATTATCGTATGCCTTACATCCATCAAACTTATAAATTGACGGACAAAGAAAAACAATACGGCAAGTTAAACTGGTTAGACATCGAGTCAACAGAGTTTGATTTCTCTAAATTAGAAAATATCCCGTTAGAAGAACGATTAATATTTAAACTAGAAGAAGACTTTGGCTTAGTTTTCATTCACCAAAGTGTGATCGACCTTCTTAAAAAAGACGTCAGAGACGTTTGGATAAGAGATGTATAATAAGCGCCGAAAGGCGCTTTTTCTTTTATTCAATCGGATACAACTCTAACAAATAAACGATGAGAACGTGGCTAATGAATCCACAGTGGTTAGGAAATAATGAATAGAACAACGAAATTAACTTTGCTGTTGGTGGCGGCAACATCGGTCGTCGGCTGTCAAACAATGCCGAATCAAACACTGATTTCTACGGCAACTCAAGAAACTATTGAATATGCGAAAGCCGAACTTGATGGGCAGCGTTTCTACAAACTTAATGAATATGACCAAGCGATTGAGGTTTCGGATAACGGGGTCATTGTATTCAAGTCTTACTTACCTCGTAGCGGCGGTTACGAATGGGTACCTATAGTCATTCAGGACAGCAGTTTTTATGTGTCATGCGACTATTTCCGAGAGTTTGTGGATGCAGGAATGGTAGTGCAGGCGCAGTTTGTCGGTAAAGGTGGGCGTATTGAATACTATGATAAAAAACGCTGTGAAGAATACGGCGAGCCCGTTTGGAATTAAAACGTTTCTATTTAAGCGCCTTTAGGCGCTTTTTCACTCTCTGCACCCAACACCCACTATCTGGCATATCAATTAATCGTCTCGACAAAAATAACTCAGCGTAATTGGCGTTGGTTTAAAATGAACCACATTAGGGCAAATGGTACACTGTACTCATATAGATACACTGTAATTTAACGTTTGAACCTCTTCCCCCAAATACCATTTTTTGCGTTCAAACGTTGAGAAATACCCCTATGCGTTTGTCGTTAAACCTCGTGATTGCATCCACGTTTGGAGCTGTTGCTCCTGCCTCTGCTAACTATGATCTAGATTCTTTACTCGAAATGCCATTGTGCTCCTTGGCTGAAACCAAGGTTGTTTCGGCCACTCGAACCTCGCAATCCCTTGCAGATACGCCCGCGTCTGTATATGTCATTACCGCAAAAGAGATTAAACGCTCTGGTGCGCGTTCTGTGGCTGATGCGTTATCTTTGGCACCCGGACTGCATGTCGCGAAATACTCCAATTACGATTGGGGTGTCACCGTGCGTGGCAACAACGAAACCTTGAACAATAAAATGTTGGTCATGGTTGATGGTCGTAGTGTGTTTAACCCGATGTCTTCTGGTGTGGATTGGGATTTAATCCCCGTCAGTATGGATAACATTGCTCAGATCGAAATTGTACTCGGTCCAGTTGGCACAGTATGGGGCGGCAACGCCGTAACCGGTGTTATTAACGTCATCACAAAAGAAGCAGACGGTGCGGCAAAAGGGAAGGTGTCAGCCAGTTTCGGAAACTACGATTACAGTGAATATCAGCTCCATCATGCGGGCTCTGCTGGTGAATACGCAAACTACAGTCTTTACGGCGAGTTCGTTGATCACATGCCATGGACCAGCGATGAAGCGCGTGTACAGCCGTTCCAGCATTTCAATGTGTATACCGAGCGACTCGGTGGTCGTTTGGATTATCAGAAACATGAACATACATTGAGTGTTCAGGCTGGTGGCATTCGTTCCCGTGAAGATTACAACTGGGGTAACTTCCAACCGCATTTCATCATGCCAGGTGCAGAGCCTATGCGTTCTTTTGAAACCGAAATGACGATGCAAGAGTACTTCGTTGGGGGCCATCATATTTTTGATCGCGCCAATGGCGACAGTTGGGAAAACGAAGTTTGGTTTACCTACAGCTCTAACGACAGTACTCATGCTAATGCCCAGTTTTTCAGAACCGATCTTGATTCACATTACACTTTCTCTGATTTATGGGGTACCGAGTTAACCCTTGGTGGCAACGTACGCCTGATTGATGAGCAATTTGGCACCTTTTCAAAGCGTGATGAGGTGACAATGCCTTATTTACGTGTAGCGGAAGACCCTGATTTTCTGAACCAGTCTTATGGCGTGTACATGAACTGGAATATTCCCGTCATGGATAAGACCAAGTTAACGCTGGGCAACCGTTGGCAATACAATAACCTGACTCATGATATCGATCCGCAACCGCAAGTTCGCTTGAGTTATGAGCTTGCAAGCAACCAAAGAATTTGGGCAGGTTGGGGTAAAGCAATAGTGACGCCGTCACGCCTTGAGTTGAGTACTTATCTGCGTGAAAACCAATACATGCAGAATGTAATGTTCAGCGATAACAACTATTACGATTACTACTACAGTACGTTGCTTAAAGGCAATGAAGATTTGGATGTCGAGTCTGTATCTACGTATGAACTTGGTTATCGTTTTTGGGATGAGCATCGTTTGCAATTCAGCATCGGTGGCTTTTACACCCGACACGAAAACATTCGCGTTTATAAAACTGAATCTGCGACTCAAAACATTATCGCGGAGGGCTCATCTCCGGGGACTATTGGCACTGTGGTGGAACAATATACATCGAAGCTGATTGACCCTATATGGAGCGAAAGCTTTGGTGGAGAGGTCGCAGTCAAATGGCAACCCCGCGATGATCTCCAAATCAACGCAAACTACAGCTATAAGCGAATTGTTGGTCATTGTGAAGGTGCCATCTGCTCGAATAATGATGCTGTAAAACGAATGATTGAAAATGAGCCAAACCACTTTGTGAATGCACAAGTAATGTGGGACATCACACCGCAATGGTGGGTAAGTGTCAGTGGCCAATATGTTTCTGAATCGAAACTGCATGAAGATTATGAGTCAGCATTGAATCCAGTGTCTGTTGCCAATAAAGACTACAACTGGCCTGAAGTCGTTTCCTTTGATGCATCTCTAAGCTGGCAGTACAACGATTGTATGCCAGAGATTACCGCGTCGGTCGAGAACTTGGGGGCTGACCAAAGCAAAGAGTTTCCTAACAATTACAACTCTTTTGCTAATGGCACACAGTATTGGTTGACGCTAGATTGGGATTACGCCAGATGGTGAGACGATTCGAGAAGAGTTCGGCCTTTAAATGGGGCATAACCTTATGGGCACTATTGAGTGCGACGTTCGCGTTCGGTCAATATGACGATGCCGATTTGAAAGCGGTCTACTTGTACCGATTTGCTTTACTCGCCGATTGGGGGTCAACAGGCAAGTCTATTGCACCTGTAGAATATTGCGTGTCTGAGGGTGATTCCGTCGCTGAGCATTTAAAACGCATTGTTGCTCGCAAGCCTCAGCTCTCTCGTTACTATGACCTGTCGAGCGATGTAAAGCCGAGTACTTGCCATATTCTTTATATTCCACAAGCGAAGCCTTCCCAGATTGAAGCGCTGAGAGAAACTTATCCTCATTCGTTGTTAATCAGCAATGGTGAACAGTTTGTTTTGATGGGAGGAATGGTTGCATTTGTGAAAGTGAATAACCGCATCCGCCCTATGGTATCGCGCGGCCATGTGGCACCCACTCAAGTACAGCTTCGTGCACAGCTGCTCAGTATTTCGATTCTAGTCGAAGATGAGGTGGTGCCATGATTCGCTCTCGTCTCGCTCGATTGCCACTGCGTCACAAAATGATGCTTCCAACTTGGCTTATGATTACCCTCATTGTGATAGGTCTTGGCACGCTTGCTATTCAATACCTAGTCCTAGCTCAAGAGAGTGCGTTAGAGCGTCGCACCAATATTCTTGGTCAGGGGGTTGCGAATACACTTCAAGCAGCTTTGATGTTTGACGATTCATACACCGCGAAAGAGCAACTGATTAACCTGAGTTTTGATCCCGATGTGATCTCGGCGCTGGTGGTGAATCAACATGATAAAACCATCGCATCGATTGAAGATCTACCAAAAGGCTGTGAATGGCAAAGCCGTACCCTGAAGTGCTCGCACCTTAATGTCGTGATGCGTCATTATGATGTGGTCTTAGGTGATGAAAAGCTTGGCGCGCTAGAGATTTGGGTATCGTTAGAAAACTTGCTCATCAATGAGCGCAAGATGTGGTTATCGCTTGGCGTTATCGTGCTGCTGCTATCTATGTGTGCATGGGCTTTGGCGAAGCTGCTGCATTCGCTTATCTCTTTGCCGCTTTTGTCTCTGCATCGCTCTGTAGAGCATATGAGTAAAGTCGGGGTGATTCGTAAAGCACTGCCTGTTTACCATCAGGATGAAGTAGGGAAGCTGACAGAGTGCTTTAATGAAATGACCATGAGCTTGGCAGAGCGTGAGTCTCAGGTCGCGCAGGTTTTAAAACGGGTCGAGGACAAAAACCGTTATATACACAGTGCGCTCGATGCAATGCAACGTTGCGTTCTGGTGGTTTCTTCTAGTCATAGGGTGACGTACTTTAACCCGATCGCGTCTAAAGAGTTACGAGGCATGGAGGTTAACTCTGAAATCAGACGCTTGCTCGTGAGTCGCTTTGAACCTCTGTCAAAAATTGAGCGAGTGATGTTTGCGATCGATACACATACGACGGTAAAAGGCGTTGAAGTTCGCAGTTTGGATAAGACCAAACGTTATCTCATCTCTTGTAATCCAATGGACACGGAAAAGAGCAGTCTGATTCAGTTGCAAGACATCACGGAGCAAACGCTTTCCGAGCAACGCCGTAAATTACTGGATCTGATGTTCGATCAAAACCAAGACGCAATCTTGGTGCTTAATCGAGCATTAGGCATTCAAACTCAAAATCACGCCGCGACACAATGGTTTGGTGAAGTGGATGCATTAAAAACGTTAGAGCTTTTATCTCCTTTTGAAGTCACAAAGGCCGTCAAACTGCGATTACTCAAAACTGGGCACTACAAGACGCATGTAGAGCTCAAAAACCAACAAGGGCGGGTGATGCCTTGTGAGTTGAAAGTACGTGTATTGAAGAGTGAAACGGGCAGAGCTGAAGCCTTTGTGGTTTCCTTTACCGATCTCACCATTGATATTGAATTGAAGCGTTTGAACTACCAAGCGAATCATGACCCGCTCACTGGGCTTGCGAACCGCTCTAAAGCAATGCGCCGTCTGCAAGAAAAGCACGATGTTGGTGCTTCTCAGCATATCTTGTTTGTCGACTTAGATGGATTTAAAGCCGTCAATGACAAATACGGTCACGCGATAGGCGATCAACTGCTCAAAGTCGTTGCTCAACGCTTGATGAACTGCGTCGCTCGCAGAGATTTAGTTTCGCGTTTAGCTGGTGACGAGTTTTTGATTGCTGTAAGGGATGCGACAAGTTGTGAGCCTATTGCACAACGCATCATAGAAAGTTTATCCAAGCCATTTCAGTTTGGTGACGTAACGTGTGACATCTCTGCCAGCATCGGTGTGAGTTATTGGTCGAGAGAAGACGGTTCGACATTGGACGAGAAAATCAATGAAGCCGATATGGCGATGTATCTAGCCAAGAATAACGGGAAAAATCAGTTTCATTGTCTTAATGAAATAGCATGTCTGGTTGAATAATCATCAAGGCCACACTTAACTAGTGTGGCCATTTTTTCATCACAAGCTGGTGTCTAATTATACTTTTTTGTTTATTGTGACGCACGTTATGCTGTTTATTTGTTGTGCAAACAGTTTCGTGTTGATGATGAGATGGTCTACGCAAATGTGTTGTAGTCCAAGGTGGATAATTTTGTAAGAATGTCCTGACGAAATTGAATAAAGTCTTTTAATAACAGTGATATAAAAACATTTCTCAAACTGTCGAAGTTTGACATTTAAGCTGTGCAAATTAGTCTGACCTCCCAAGTTGTGGAAGTCGTTATGTTCAGCATTCTAAGAAAAACCGTTGTATTTTTTGCCGCATTCATCGGAATTGCGTCTTCAAACTATTCTCTCGCTGCGGAAGAACCAACTGATGCCGTTGTGGTTGGCGTGATCGCACAAATGTCCGATGACCCTAACGCCGGCATCAAGGTGAACGCCTTCTATGGTATTAACCTAGAGTACCTCACGAACATTGCGAAGGTTCTCAATCTCAAGCTTGTTCTGCGCTCTTATGACAACATTCCCGATATCCTCAATGATATTGAAAGTGGCAAGATTGACGGGGCCGTTGGTTTTAGTAAAACCCCTGAGCGTGAAGCCCGATTCATTTTCTCTGAGCCTTTCTTCTCTAGCACCGTCGCTGTTTGGTATCGCGAAAACAGTTACTACAAACGCGACCCTCGAGAACTGCAATGGGTATGCGTGGTAGGAACCGTATATTGTGAGTTCCTGAAAGACATGGGAGCAACCAAAGTTCGCGAAGTTCAAACACGCGCTAAAGCATTTGAAGAGGTGAGAACTGGCCGTGCAAATGCGCTGATCTCAACCTATGTCGCGATCAACCAATATCTAGATCAGAACGACATTGTGAATGGCTCGGTTGATATCCCAAGTTGGTTAAACGAGGAGGATGTGAGCTTTATTACCTCTAAGGAAAACCAAGCGCTTGTCGATAGAATCGACCGCATTCTAAGTTGGGAGCGCAATGGTAAAAACATTCGCTCTGTTGCATCGAAAAATCCTTATCACGTCAACGACAAGTTGCTGGTGGAATATCGCCGTGATCTCAAGAACAAAGAGACCATCACTTACAGCAGTAGCGAAGAGGCGTTCCCGTTTCTGTTCAGAAATGCGCACACTGGGCGTCTAGATGGTTTCCTACCGGATTTTATTGACCTCATTCAATCTAGGACGGGACTAAAGTTTGAATACTTAAAACCTAGCAGCAGCTTAAACAGTGGTTTAACTGCATTTAGCGCCGACATTGTTCCTGTCGCCTATGTAGATCATGCGCGTTCTTCAGACTGGCTTATCACCAAACCTTTTATGCACAACAACTTTGTCGCGATTGAAGCGCTCGATGTCGACAGTCATCCGCCTCACGATGCGAAATCGGGCATATTAATGAGCCTAAAGAAGCAGGGGTTGGTGAATCTAGATTCGTGGAAAGAAGAGCGCTTCACTCGCTATGACGATTTAAAGCAATTGCTGAGCGATTTGAAATCAGGGGAGATCGATGTCGCCTATGTCCCGGACGACATCGTTCATAGCATGATTGCGCAAGATAACATCGATGGGCTGCTTATCAGTGAAAAAGACGTCCTTACGCTTTCTATTGCTTTTGCCGTAGCAAACCACAACACCAAGTTAAAGAAGATCCTCGATAGCATCATCGACACGATCGATGCCAAAGAGATAGACAAACTCAACCGTACATATCGTAACTTCAACTTGGTCTATGGATACGACGAAGAGCATATCTTTACCATCGTGCTGTTTGTCGCGGTGGTGTTCGTCATCTTGCTTGCCATTGTTTACTTCGTTCTGGCTCATCTTAAGTTAAAAGTGAATCTGGCGGAGCTCAACGCGACCAACGAAGAAAAAGAAAAACAGTGGCTGATGGAGATAATCCAAGAGATCAACAGCATTGTCTTTATTCACGGTGAAGACAATCAGATCCAGATGAGCAACTGTTCTTTGTACCGCAATAATCGCTGCAAAGGCTGTACGATTCAAAGCCGAAAAGGGGCAAAACCGCTGGTGGACAACGTACGCGAATTGCGCCAAGTGATTGCAGGAAAACGTATCTCGGATACGACGGCATCTAATGCTTGTAAGCTCGGTATTCAACATGTTTATCGAGAGCGTAAATCCATTCTTTCACCGAGCAGCAAGAAGAAGTTCGTTCTAACCGTTTTACAAGACATCACCGAGCAGAAAGAGCGAGAGTTTGCGCTCATTGATGCCCAAGAAAAGGCACAAACAGCGGTTCGAGCGCGAGAAAACTTTTTGGCGACGATGAGCCACGAACTGAGAACTCCATTATCTGCGGCACACGGTTTGCTGGACTTGTTGACCCGTCAGACTAATCGCGAGTCTAGTAAAGAACTCATCACCCAAGCGATGCGTTCTCTTAATCACTTGAACCTACTGGTGGATGAGGTTCTTGATTACTCCAAGCTTGAAGCGGGTCAATTAAAGGTCACGCCGACCAAAACCAATGTGGTGACCACACTCAGTGATGTTGTGCGTAGCTTCGAGCCAAAGGCCGTAAGCAAAGGTTTGGATTACCGTGTGACTTTCAAACCGTTTGTGAACCCTTGGTTGAAAGTTGATGCCGTGCGTTTGGTTCAGATCACCACAAACTTACTGTCTAACGCGGTGAAATTTACCACCGATGGTGAAATCAGCGTCAGCGTTGCGATGAATGAAGGGCAGTTGATCCTGAAGATTGCAGACACAGGCATAGGCATGACGGAGACACAGCTTGATGGCATTCTTCAACCGTTCGTGCAAGCCGATGACACGATCACACGTAAGTACGGTGGTACTGGGCTGGGTTTGAGCATTGTTGACCGTCTTGTGGAATGCATGGGCGGGGATCTCTGCATCGATTCCCAATTCGGATTAGGCACGACAATGGTGGTGAAGCTACCCGTGATTTTCTGCGAAGCCGAACCGCAAGTGGCCATTCGTTATACCTTCTCACCAACCTTACCTGCGAATGTGCGTGATTGGTGTCTAGTTTGGGGAATGGAGTCTACGGATGTAGCGCCATGCTTGGCGGGTAAGTTTTCATCTCAAGGCAAATTCCAAGGTCTCAATTTGGTGTGTGGGGAGAACCGCGAATGTGAGCTTTCTCCTTCAGACGCTAAGTACCCCGACACACTTTTGGCGCTGTTAACACAAGATTGTTCATTGAAGCCCAAGCAAACTAAAAAACTCAGTGATGTTTATTGGAAGCACGGTTCGGTTTTGGTTGCAGAAGATAACCCGATTAACCAAAGCGTAATTACGATGCAACTGCGAGAGCTTGGCATCGAGCCTGTGATCGTCAGTAACGGACTAGAAGCTTGGCAATATGTAAACCGAGACGATCAAGTGATCTTAGTGCTGACCGATTTCCAT
The DNA here is from genome assembly GCF_000305755.2 of Vibrio sp. HENC-03. Lineage (NCBI taxonomy): Bacteria > Pseudomonadati > Pseudomonadota > Gammaproteobacteria > Vibrionales > Vibrionaceae > Vibrio > Vibrio sp. HENC-03. The sequence continues at coordinate 55,038 of NZ_JH976079.1, forward strand.
ATGCCAGAGATGGATGGCTTTGAGCTAGTGAAGAAGCTTAAAGCAACACCAGAGCACGCTTCGATCCCTGTAATTGGCGTGACAGCAGAGGATTCTCGCTTAGCCAATGAGCGAGCCAAAAACATCGGGATTGATGACATCTTATACAAGCCGTATGACTTAGAAAAACTCAAGTCGAAGCTGCTGCCTTATCTTGGTCAAGAAAAAGAGGCGAAATGGCCTGAGTGGATCGAGAAGTTCAGAAAGCAAGATGCGCATGAGATTGCGAATGTGTTTAAGAGTTCGATGACACAAGACGTTTCCAACTTAAAACAAGCTGAAAGCAAGTTAGAGAAAAAACGCATTATCCACGGCATTAAAGGAGCGCTCGGTGCCATTGGCGTTAGCATTTTAGCCGAACTGTGTGTCGAAGCAGAGCAGGCGAGCGACGCCGACTTTGAATCACATGTCACTGGCCTGATCGACCGAATCGAACAAGAAATCAACCTCGCAGAACATTGGATAAAAGCTCATGAATAAACCACTTAACGCGATGGTGATTGATGACCATCCACTGCAAATTACGCTGTTAAAGCAAATGTTGCTGCGTCACGACGTAGACGTCGCTTCATTCGATGACGTCGATAAAGCCATCGCACACGCAAAGTCGACGAATATCGACATTATCTTTTGTGATCTGCAAATGCCAAACAAAGATGGCATCGACATGATGGAAATGCTTAACCAGATTGGTTATCGCGGCAAAGTCGTGCTGGTCAGTGCGATGGAACTGACAATCGTCACGGCTGTACGCGCCATGTGTGAGACGTTCAGTTTTGAAGTTCTGGATAAGTTACTTAAACCTTACGATGAAAGCCAAGTAGTCGAAATGCTAAGAAGGTCGGGGCTTGAGCCGGCTAAAAATACACATTTCCAACAAGATATCTGCGTTCAGGACCAAGAGTTTTTGTTCGCATTGGCTGAGGGTAAAGTCAAAAACTATTACCAACCTTTAGCAGATGCCAACTCCGGCGAGATTATCGGTTATGAGGCGCTTGCTCGTTGGTTTCATCCGATTTACGGCGTGCTCGCTCCGCATAATTTCCTTTCGATCGTGGAACGTTGTCACTTATCAGCAGAGTTATTTGATGCAGTGTTTAGCAACGCGTTATACGACATGAATAATCGCGGGCTCAAGCAACATGTGTCGTTAAATGTCGATCATGACAACCTAGAAGATACGGAATTTGCGAACCAATTTATCGCTCGTTGTCAGGAGCATGGCATCAGCCCAGATAGATTTACGATAGAGATTACAGAGCGAGACACTTTTCAAACCAGTCCAGCGCTCTATAAGAACCTACTTAAATTTCGAATGAATGGAGTGACGATCAGTATTGATGATTTCGGTACCGGATCATCCTCGTTAGAAAAGCTTGCTCAACTGCCTTTCAACGAGCTGAAAATCGACCGTTCATTCGTTCAAGGGTTAGTTCATGACCCGAAAAAGAAAAACATAGTGTTAGCGATATGCGCACTAGCAAAAAGCTTAAACATTAGCGTCGTCGCAGAGGGGGTGGAAGACGAGGTGACGCTAGAGGCCATGCGCCAATATACCGTTGATGTGTGCCAAGGCTATTACATCGATAAACCTATGCCATTAGAAGCAATAACGATATTGAATTAAAAGAATGATGAATAAAATGAACTGCTTGATCTTTGATGATCACCCACTGGTTTGCATTGCTATTAAATCCTTGGTCGAAAGCCTAGGCATTGCAAATGAAGTTATGACGGCAACAAGCTCAAAAGACGCACTAAAAACACTGAAAGAATCGGATATCGGTCTGCTCATTTTGGATGTGAATCTCGCGGACTGTGATGGGTACGATTTTTATAAGCGTATTAAATCTCACGGTTTCAGTGGCAAGGTCATCTTCTTCTCTGCTGAGACCAGCCACATGTATAGTCAAATGGCGTTTCGCTCGGGCGCTGATGGTTATGTATGTAAGTCCGAAAACCATGAAATTTTGAAAGATGCGATAGAAGCCGTAGCGAAAGGGTACTCGTTCTTCAAATTCAAACAAACGGTAGAAGAACATCGAAATGTGCCAACGTTATCCAGCCGCGAAAGCGCCGTCATGAAGTTACTACTGCAAGGGAAGAGTAACCGAGATATCGCGGATGTCCTGTCTATCAGCGACAAGACCGTTAGCACCTACAAGAGACGCGTTCTGGATAAGTTCAACGTAAAAAACATCGTTGAACTGGCAAAAGTTGTGAGCACTTAACAGGAGAAAGGATGAATTTAAAAAACATCTATTTGTCTTTTTTCTTTGCTACGCTTTTGTTTACAACCTCAATGACCATGATTGGCGCAATGCTGATCTCTCATGAGGTGAAACAATTTAAGATCTACACTCAGGGAATTTCTAAGACCAAGCAGAAGGTAACCTTGCTTGGTCTGCTCATGGAATCTGAATTAGCTCGTTACGAGGGGAAAACGGCAAAGGAAATTGGAGAGCTTACGGAGTTTAGCTTCCAAGATGCAGTTTATGCGCTTGAAGCGGGAAGTGAACTAGATTATGTGGAATCTGTCGCGCGTAAAGTCTTACATGAAGCCGAAGGCTACCTATCAAACGTTTATGAACGAATTGACGTGGTGCTTTACTTTCGTTCCTATACCGCTAACAAGTTTATTCTTGAAAATCCAATCGAAGAGCTCGAGAACTTAGCAGCACCATTTGATGTTGATTGGTGTAAAGAGACTAACTCGTGCGTTTTGGCGGCATGGAAAGATCAATTAGCCGATCGGATTTTGATTTCACAGCCGTTTAAAACCACTTATTCGGACAGTAGGGCATTCAGTGTCATTAGCCCTGTGTATTACCAAGGACAGATTGTTGGAGAGTTTGGGGAACAGATATTTCTTGATTCTTTGAGAGCGGAGGGTAAAGCACTCACGGTAGACATTAATAATGGCAACAAGCACGTTGTGGTCTATTTTCCGCATTACCCGTGGCCAGATTTTGCTTACACGCAGACCTACGTTGCGGATAACAATAACCTAATCGTTTATAAGTATCCGTTTAGTAAAATACTGATCGATTTTGGGTTCTTGTACCTGATTATGTTCGCAGTGATATTTGGTTATTACTCCAAAGCGCAGGAATCTAGAGAGAGTAAGATTCAGCTAGCAAATGCCATTAGCGATGCAACCAAAGACGAGCTCACCGGGTTGTTTAATCGCAAGGTCTTTAAAGAGCAGGCATTCAAGAACAAGATCAAGATGACCACTTTCACTGTCATTGCGATTGATGGCGATAGAGTAAAACGTATCAACGATAAATACGGCCACCATGTTGGTGACGAGGTTATCTCGATAATTGCGGATGCGATGAAAAAAGTCTTTAGAGCGACGGATTATTTGATTCGGACAGGTGGTGATGAGTTTATCGCGATTCTTCCTGATTGCAGCGAGAGCAAGTCGCTAATGCTGGCCAAGAAACTGCGTTCAGTGGTGAAGGAGAACCGTTTAAAGAGCTTAGATATCGACGTTAGCGTAAGTACTGGTATCGCCATGAGCACCGAGCACGAGACGTTGAACGATGTCATCATGCGCGCTGACGAGGATTTGTACGAGTGTAAGCGCGAGCGATGCTAATTTGAGACAGTGTCTTATGTCTGCAAATTACAGTAAATGACTTAAATGTCAGTAAGCGACGATATAAGAGTTTGATAAACTTGACCAAAACGTGACTTTGGTCTTCTATAGTAAAGCAGCCTATGCAAAGGCTGCTTTCTTTGTATTTGGCTGAAGGTAATTATAAAAATCACAATTTTAATCTTTGATTCTATTTGGTAACCGCGCTGTGAATAAAGATCTAGACCTAAACCTCCTCAAAATACTGGTGCTGCTAGAACGACATCGCCAACTTAAGCCTGTTGCGAAAGCGCTGGGCAAAAGCGAAGCATCTATCAGTAAATATCTCACCCGTTTGCGAACACAACTGGAAGATGAGCTTTTCATTCGTCACGCTCATCACTTTGAACCGACAGACTATTTGAAACGAAAGCTACCAGAAATCACAGGTGCCCTCGACCAGCTTGAGTCTTGTCTTGTGAGGCGAGAGTTTGATCCTCTGTCTTATGACAAGAGCATCACCATCTGCTTACCGCAATCTGCGCAACAATCTTTTGGTCATTTGCTTTTAGGTGACTTAATGGATTTGTTTCCTAATGCCTACATTAATGTGGCAAGCAGCACCGACAATACGATTGACGATATTCTTGAAGACAAAGTAGACATGCAACTGCACTATTTTAATGAAGAATACCCAAAATCCATTCATCAGCAATTTATCGGTTACGCGCCAGCCGTTATTGTCGTGCCTGAAGAACTGGGTATTACCGATCTAGAAAAAGCGTGTGAGCTTAAGTTCATTTTGCTTGAGCTCGCAGGTTGGAAGGATAGGGAGCAAGTCACCAAGCGAGCGCTTGAGCAGGGCGGATTGAATATTGACCGAGTTGCGACTATCGGGAATATCACCAGCTTACTCAAGGTGATCAGAACAAGGGCCGCAGCGACAATTTTGCTGGAGTATCAAAAACCGATTGATGGTTTTCATTTTATTCCGGTACCTGAAACCTTCTATCCTGAAGGGCGTCCAAAAGTGGTGGTACAAATGAAGCAAACTCATCGCTACAACTCGATGCACCAGTTATTAACTGATGCTATCGCGAGATACGTAATTACTTAACCTGACTGCTTGAAAGCGAAACTAACAACAGAGACTGCCACACTCTTCTTGAGGAAGGGTGTTGAGAAGTTCTACGACAGACTCAGCATGATACTTCTTCAAGATTCGAGTTTTGTATGTACTGATGGTCTTAGCACTCAGTGACAGTTGCTCAGAGATCTTCTTATTTGAGTAACCTTGGGCAAGATAGTGGAACACCATTGCTTCACGATTAGATAAAGTGACGTTACCCGATGACTGGTTATGCGTCGCTTTAAACATCGAATATCCACGAGTCACACTGACGATGGCATCCATAATGGTGGCTTTCGCTTCATTCTTATTTAGAAAGCCGTGTGCTCCCATTTCAAATGCGGCTTTAGACAAACTTGAATAATCACGAGAAGAAATAAACAAGATTTTGCCTTGGTAGCCTGTCGCTAATATGTTCTTAGCCAAGCGCATGCCGTCTCGATCACCTAGCACGACGTCTAAAATAACCAAATCTACAGGTTGGTTACGAATGATTTCCATAACTTCAGCGCTGTCTGTTGACTCCACGACGTTAACAGATTGGAAAGCGGTTTGAACAAGAGAAGCGAGTGCTTCGCTATATAACGGTTGGTCGTCGATAATAAGAACGTTATTCATATTTGTGCCTCACCTTATATTTCAATTTACTTGCCGCTTCCTTTCAGCACTTATTTAACGAGGTAGGATTGTAGGAAAAATCCGTGAGGAGTGGGTGAAAATGACAATTTCATTATTTGAAAAGGCGTGTCTCGCATATGAGAAAGTGTCACGCTAAAAATAATAGAATCAGTTAGATAGCACGTGAAAGAATGACGGTCTTACATTGACGTATCAATCTTTGTTTCTCGTCGGAAAAAGCTGACATTCTGAAATAAAATCAATGATAACAATTAGATAGGTTGTTTCGCTTTGATTGGCCAGTTTGCACCTAAATCCGTGGGTTTTTAGTATTTCATTCTTGCTGTTCTCACGGAGTTAGGCGGAATGCTAAACAAGATTAAAAAAATAAAACATAAGTTTTACCTGATTTTAAGTGCCGTTATTTTGGTGCTATTTGCAATCACCGCGGTTGGTATTGTTACCACCAAACACATCAACAATAATTTTATTCATTTTCAAACCATCAATACCACTGCGTTTGAAGCAACCGAAATCGAAACTAACCTTTTGACCGCTCGAACCAATGCATTGACGTATCGGACGAATCGCGATCCACAATTTTTCTCTCAATCTATGGAAGCGTTAAAATTCGCCCATCAAGAAGCCCAAAAGCAGGCTGAAAATGCCTTCGATCCAGAGCGTAAAACTCGATTTGAAAAGGTGACTTCTGAATTAGTTCGCTACATGGATAATCTAAATGACGTTTCTCGCTTAATGAAAGAGCGAGATCTAAAGGTTGCCGAACTTGTCTCTTTTCAAAAGCAAGTGGAATCAAAGTTAGAAAAACGTCTTTCTGAAGCGACCGATGTAACGCAATATCGTGCAGAGCTTGCTGATGCCACCTTGGTGTTTAAAGCGCTAACACAAGAAGCGACAGAATACCTATTGACCAATAATGAGCGAGACTATCAGCAGTTTGAATCAAAGCTCGACGAGTGGAAATTGTATTTGACGCAACTTGGTTATGTTAATCAAGAGCAGTTAAATGCATTAACCGACAGCTTTGCTAGTTCCTTGTCTCAGGTGGCTGTGTTAATTCGAGAAAGAAATGCTCGATGGGACGTGTTAAAAGAGATTGGTTTTGATATTTCAGAACAGATCAACGGTATTAAAACAGACGCCGTCAATGACCAGAACGTACTAAAAGAAGAGATACAACAGAGCACTGAAGAAGCGACGATTAACGTAGCATTAGCGCTGTTCATCGGACTTCCAGCTTTGTCTTTGCTGTGCGTGTTTATATCTCGCGATATTACCAACAATGTCTTGTTCGCAAAGCAAGTGGCTGAGAAGCTGAGCCGCGGAGAGATCTCTGCAGAGCAACAACAAGTGAAGGGGAGCGATGAGGTAGCAGAAATGCTTGATGCTCTACATCACATGGAAGAACAGTTGTATAAAACCGTGTCTGAAGTCATTTCATGCAGTGATCTTCTTGCTTCCGCTTCGGAAGAATTATCAGCGGTAAACTCTGAGATATTAAGCAATGCGCAATCGCAACAAATGGAAACTGACCAAGTCGCGACAGCAGTTAACGAGATGACGGTAGCCATCGCTGAAGTTGCACAAAATGCGAATGGTGCGTCTCGTGAAGCCGAAGTGGCATCGGAGGTGTCTGAACAGGGGCAAGTTGTCATGCAAAGTGCGACTGAGCAAGTCGGCGGGCTAGCAAGTCAAATGGGCACAATGAGCCAGAAAGTCGCGACATTGTCCAATGGTACAGCCGAAGTCGCAGACATCACTCAAGTCATTCAAACCATCGCAGAGCAAACCAACTTACTTGCTTTAAACGCAGCGATTGAGGCAGCAAGGGCTGGTGACCAAGGACGTGGATTTGCAGTCGTTGCGGATGAAGTGCGTCAGTTGGCTCAAGAAACCCAAAAAGCAGTAGAAAAAATTGGCGATCGAATTCATACGTTGCAGCAGAACACGACCCAAGTGGTGGATTCCATTGATGCGGGGCAGCAGATGCTTGAGCAGACGGTTCATCAATCTGCTTCTGCGAACGATGCCTTTATTAGTATCTCTACCAATATTGAACAAACGAACGCTCTGAACACACAAATTGCAGCGGCAACAGAAGAGCAGAGTACGACAGCGGAAATGATCAACCAAAGTGTCGTATCGGTAAGAGACCAAGTCGATCAGACGGTTAACATGATTCAAGACAGCAATCAGGCCGCCGACGAATTGGCAAGAATGTCGATTAACCTTTCAGACCAAATACGTTTTTTCAAACTTCAATAATAAGACGGCCAGACACGATTTTGTGTCTGGCTTTGTATTTGCGCTTGCAGGTGAGGTGTGAATCGGTAAGATCGCGTTTTTCCTATCTTTTGAGTCCGTTATGAACCAACCTTCTTTTGAATCTATTGTTCAATCTCGCCGTTCAGTCAGAAAGTACGACGCGAGCGCTGAGTTTAACCATGATGATGTTGCCAAGGCCCTTGAGCTAACCACATTAAGTCCTAACAGCAGCAACATGCAGATGTGGGAATTCCATCGTGTGATCTCAGAAGATAAAAAAGCAGCACTTGCTGAGCTTTGTATGGGACAAAACGCCGCTAAGACAGCCAACGAATTGGTGGTGTTTGTTGCCACGACTCATAACTGGAAAGAGCGCGCAAAGCGCAACGCAGAGACTGTGCGCCAAGCTTTTGAAGGCCGTGACGACGCTGCGGCCAAGCGCGCTCTAAAGTACTACGAAAAACTCATCCCGATGGTTTATAACAACGATGCAATTGGTGTTCGTGGAGTCGTTCGTAAGCTCTACAGCTGGTGGTTAGGGCGTAATAAACCTATGGTGCGTGAGGTGAGTAAAGCGGATGTTCGCGTATGCTTGCACAAAAGCGTTTCTCTTGCTGCCATGACCTTTATGTATGCCATGAGAGAGAAGGGCTATGACACTTGCCCGATGGAAGGATTTGATTCGAAGCGTGTCAAAGCTTTGCTTGGCTTACGTGACAGTGACCAAATCACCATGGTGGTTAGCTGCGGTGTTCGAACGGAAGAAGGCGTATACGGTGAGCGTCACCGAGTTTCGAATGAGTCGGTTATTAAAACACACTAATAAATCGCTAAACTTTCTCTATTTGCTGCCGCTATCTAAACAGACGTCTTTTCTATATCGCACTCATGGCTGGATTTTGTTCAAAAATGAGACGAAATTTCATCATTTGATATAGAAGTGTGCGGTCAGCATCCTTTTGATTATTTACAAATTCTGTCTCAAAGACTACAAAAGGACTCTTGGATTTTTACGCCTGTGAAGTGATTCTCTGTGGCATTGCATCAAGCCTTTTCTTGATGCGTATTTTGGATAATTGGGTTTATGAGTAACGTAACCAGTACTATTCTGACTGAAAGTGGCACCAATGAGCTTGAAATCATTGAGTTCCATCTAGAAAAACAATTGCCAGATGGCAGCACAAAAACATGTTATTACGGTATTAACGTCGCTAAAGTGCGTGAAGTGATTCGCGTGCCGGAGACTACTGATTATCCGAATGCACAACCTCATATGATCGGCGTATTCTCGTCGCGTGAAGTGTTAACGCCATTGGTTGACCTTGCTGGTTGGCTTGGTGTTCCTACGCGTCGTGATCTTGAGCGTAAGTTTGTTATTGTTACTGACTTCAACAAGATGACGAATGGCTTCTTGATCGACAGTATTTCGCGTATCCACCGTATTTCTTGGAACGACGTTGAATCTCCAAGCCAATTCTTAGAAGCGGGTGAGCAAGACTGCGTTGTTGCGGTAGTTCGTAAAGATGGCAATCTGATCATGATCTTAGACTTCGAGAAGATCATTGCAGACATCAACCCAGAACTGAGTATGGAAAAGTACGATGTGACGGGCGATAAGTCGGTTGATCTAAACCAACGTATGGTCGGTAAGCGTAACGCAAAAACCATCATGGTTGTGGATGACTCTGCGTTTATTCGTTCATTGATTCAAGATACATTGGCTTCTGCGGGGTATAACGTGATCACCTGTAAAGATGGTGGCGAAGCGTATGAAAAACTGATGAGCTTGATCGACGTAGCGAAAGAAGAAAACTTGCCAATTCGTGAGTTGCTTGATGCCGTTGTTACCGACGTAGAAATGCCTCGTATGGATGGTATGCACTTAGTGAAACGACTACGTGATACGGAAGCCTACAGCCAAACACCAATCGTGATGTTCTCCTCTTTGATGAGTGAAGACAACCGTGCGAAAGCGTTATCTCTTGGTGCGAATGACACCATCACGAAGCCAGAGATTGGCCGTATGGTGAACATGATGGATAAGCACGTGTTTAGTTTCGCGTAACTTTCTACAAATATAAAAAAGGCTGCCGATTGGCAGCCTTTTTACTATGGGCAAGGAAGAACTTCGAGCTTGTAGTTATCTGACTTGCTTCTTGGTGGACCATATAAAACCCCACATTCGGTTAGGCTTCCCTTAGGATCATCTTTCGCAATGATGACAATTTCTCTGCGATTATCGTCTTTAGGATGACGCAAGATTTCCCAGTCCGAATTTGAGCTCTCTAGACTCTGAATAAGAAGAGGCAAACTATCGTTGTCTGCATCTGGATAGCCATAGAGGAACACACAGTTGTTGCTCCCACCCACGTTACATCCGTCGAATGGTAAGTCCTGTTTTGGAATTGTATAGCTATCCGAAACCTTATAAGAGTTGTAATTCGATACATAAGGTAAATGTTCTAGACCGGCAGTCGCCATTTTCCCATATCCAATTCCTAGACCTGAAGCGATTGCACCTTTCATACCTTCTAAACGAGCTTCGCGAGCATCGTCTTGAATGTTTAAAAAGCGTGGCGCGGCAGTGACAGCAAGGATTCCGAGAATTACGATAACAACAACAAGCTCAATTAAAGTAAAACCTGATTTTCTTTTCATAAACCATCTTTAAGTTAGGTTGATACGATAGTCTAATATTTTTGTATTTTATGGTGCTATAGACTACTAAAGTTCATCTTTGGTGAATTTTATTGGTGAATTCACTCTAAATGGAGTGTGATTATAGTTCCATATTTTTGTTCTTGATAGCATTCGTTTTATAAATGTTATGACAGGGCACCACTGATTTTGTAAGTCGTAAAATGTGAGACTTAAGAACTCAGATATTGAAACATTTTGATTGTGTTTTTAATGGCTTTGGTGAATCCTACGCGGGGTGAGAGTGAGGTATTGATAGGTGGTGTGTATTCAATTAGCTCTCTAATAATTAATTAAAATATAAGATCATGTCGATGGATTTCGATTCAACTAATTTGCTTGCAATGGGGCTGATTTTTCTTGGCTCTTATGTTCAAACCGCCATTGGTTTTGGCCTCGCTATTGTGGCTGCGCCATTACTGATTCTTTGGGCTCCTGAGTATGTACCCGCACCAATCTGCTTGGTTGCTCTGTTTATTTCATTAATGAACGCAATGAAGCACCGCAGCAGTGTTGAAATTGGTGGCCTAAAAATGGCTTTGATTGGTCGTGTGCCAGGCTCGCTAGCCGGTGGGGCGTTGTTGTTCTTTGTTTCCACTGAAGCACTCACTCTTTGGATCGGTTTTCTCGTACTATTTGCCGTAGCAGTGAGCGTACTTCCATTCCGTATTGAGCCAACACCAGGACGCATGACGTTCGCAGGTTTCTTTTCTGGTCTGTTTGGTACCAGTTCTGCGATTGGTGGTCCACCGATGGCTTTGCTATTGCAACATCAAGAAGCGAATCAGTTACGTGGTAACCTGTCTGCATTCTTCGTATTTAGCTCTATTATCTCTTTGATAGTTCAGATACCCGTTGGCTTCTTTAATCTTCATCATTTGGTGATCACGTTGCCATTGCTGCCAGCTGCTGCATTTGGTTATTGGTTAGCAATCAAAACGACACAGTCATTGCCGAAAGAAAAGATTCGCTTTGGCGCACTTACGCTGTGTGTTGTTAGTGGTATTACCGCCGTGGTTCAAGGCTTAGCACTGTAAAGTTAAGTCATCGTTTCAAATTCGCTTTACAAAAGCACTTTGCTCTATAGAATCGCGTCACTTTTTATTTGTCGAGTTAGTTATGAACAGCAATCGTTACGGCAACTTTATGGCTGCATTGTCCTTCGTCATTTGGGGACTGTTGCCAATTTACTATCGCTTTTTACCAAACGCATCGATGGATGAACTGCTTGCGCTGCGTATTATTGGTTCAGTGCCTGTAGGGTTTGTTCTCGTTCTGTCGATTACGCGTCATATGCCAAAATGGTCTGCGATCTGGCAGGATAAAAAATCGCTTTGGTATACGTTTGTTGCCAGTAGCTTAATGTGTATTTCTTGGGTGGCATTCACTTGGGCGTTAACAAACAACCGCGTCATTGATGCGAGCTTGGGTTTCTTTATTGGCCCATTAATCTCCGTTGCACTCGGCGTGTTTGTGTTGGGCGATAAGCTTTCAAAAGGGCAGTTTATTGCGATTCTTCTGGCGACCATTGGTGTGTTATATCAAGTTATCCAGTACGGTCAATTACCGTTGGTCGCTCTCACAATGGGGATATTCTTCTCTCTTTATGGTTTGTTTAAGAAGAAGATTAACTTTGATTGGAGTACGACGCTGTTTATCGAGGCGGTAGTGCTGACGCCAATTGCACTCGCTTACTTATTCGCAAAACAAGTCACAGTGGGCGAGTTGGCCTCTACCATCGATACGAGCACCTTTATGCTCTACTTGGGTAGTGCGCCTGTGACACTTTTGCCGCTGATCTTCTATTCGATTGCGATTCGCATCACCAATTTATCGACGGTGGGGTTGATGCAGTACATTGAGCCAAGCTTGCAGTTTGTACTGGCTGTTGTGTTCTTTGGTGAGATGTTCGACAGCGTTAAAGCGGTGACTTTTGCCTTTATTTGGGTGGGTCTTTTGTTCACGATCTTCGAGGGCATCGCTAAGCTATCAAAAAGAAAAAAGCTTGCTGACCACTCAATTTAGCCAATTCCTTCTTTAGATTCATAGGGCTAGCTTATATTTAATATATAGTTAGCCCTTAGTTTTCGTTATTAGAATGCTATCGCAATATCTAAAGAAGGAAGATTTATGATCACCGCTCTCTACGCATCCATTCTCGCTTTACTGCTCATCTGGCTTGCTTTTCAAGTCATCAAACAACGTCGAAGCAACAAAATCGCCTACGCTGACGGCGGCGTTGAAGCGCTTCAAATCGCCCGAAGTGCCCAAAGCAACGCAAGTGAATACATTCCTATTACTCTGATTCTAATGGCTCTCGTCGAATACAACGGTGCATCGGTTTGGCTGATTCATCTTGCTGGTGTTGCATTCGTCATTGGACGCATTATTCATGCGCGCGGAATATTAGGTGAAGACTTAAAAGGGCGCGTGACTGGGATGAAGTTCACCTTCTTTACTATGATTGGTTTAGTGGTGCTGAACTTAATCTACTTACCTTACGGTAATTTATGGTAAAAAACGCGACTTACTTACCGCCAGCGTGGCTACTGGTTCTTATCGGATTGGTGCTAAATATCGCGGCGATCGTACTGACGAGCGTGGTGCTCGATAAACTAGGAAAAGAAACCAGTTTGTTGGCCGATCAAAAGGCCGACAACTTGTACTCCATTCAATTGGCGTGGAACAGTGTAGAAACGCTTGAGAGAAAGCGAGAAGTGTTGCTACTGCATCTCCATTTGTCGCAAAGCGAAGCGGTGTCTGAAGAGATGAATCAAGTCCTACAAGGACACCTTTCTGCATGGACGGGTGATAAGGTTAGCGCCATTGAGATCACCCAACTGCCCAACCTTATGTCTGAAATCAATCAAGCTCAAACTAACTATCGAAACCGCATCGACAGTTACTACCTAGAAAACCTTGAGGTAACTGAAGTTATGTCGAGTTTGGAAGAAAAGATCGCATGGTACAAAAGCATTGGACTGTTTTTGCAAGTTTTTGGCTTAGCTTTGATTTTAGCGCGAGACCTTGCTCGTAAACCTTAATGGCCGATGTAACTTGTTTGCCATTTGCAAAAGACTGTTTGCAATATGCATATGATTTTATCTCGCAAGAGTGATTATTCGTTCAAATTAAGTGCAAATGGTTAAATAACAATCGGTTTGACTGCATCAGAAAGTTGGCATGCCTAATGCTTTAGTTATAGTGACCCTTTTAAGCCGAGGGTCACCTAGCCAACTGACGTTGTTAGTGAACCCAATTGTTCACACGTATATACAGCCAATCACATCTCTTGTGGTTGGCTTTTTTTTCACAATCAATTCACGTTTTAATTGTTACAGTTTCCAGTCGAACAATGGCGATGGCTGTGGTAGTTTTCGCGCGCATATAAATTCTAATTGGTTGTATTAATGAAGAAAGTTGTACGTTTAGTTGGTGTTGTCTCTATTTTTGGCGTCCAATCGGCAAACGCGATGAGTGAAAAAGATTGGGACGTGCTTACCGATATCGGTGCTTATGGTTTGGTTGCAACGGCTGCCGCAATACCTGCATATAAAGGGGACTGGGAAGGTTTTTGGCAAGCTGGTTTCAGTATTGGCGCTGCGTCAGGAATTGGTTTGATTGGTAAAACGACCATCGATGCGGAGCGTCCTGACAAAAGTGGTAATGACAGTTTCCCTTCTAACCATACGGCTAACGCTTTTGCTTCGGCGACAAACCTCTATTTACGCTATGGTTGGGAAGCGGGCTTACCTGCTTATGGGGTCGCGACCTTAGTTGGTGTTGGTCGAGTTGAGGCGAAGAAACACTATTGGCGCGATGTGCTTGCTGGCGCCGCTTTAGGAACCTTGACCGCATACGTGTTCACTGACGCTTATGATGAAAGTGTTCAACTCGTTCCTTGGGTGACGAGCGAAGATATGGGTGTATCACTTACATACCGCTGGTAGTTTGAACGTTGAAAAACAAAAAGCCTCGGCATAAACCGAGGCTTTGTTGTATCTGAATGTTAGCGTGTTCGCGTTTTAGAACTGAGCTTTAATCCAGATCATACGGTGGTCAGAAGAAACATCTTTACCATTACCGTATTTACCAATGCGGTCATCGTTAAACAGTTTACGACCTTCTTCGTATGATGCAGCCCAGTAAACGCCAGAATCAACCACGTTTAGGTTTGCTGAAGGCATTGCATAGTCAACACCCAGACCGAACGTCGAAGTGATGCGGTTAGGGATTGGGTGAGTAGAACTGCTATCTACTGCGTGTTCCGCAGCACCGAAGCTAGTTGGGTAAAGCTCACCGTTCATCACTTCTTGGTTTACTAGTGGATCATTATGGAATGCTTGCATGATGTCACTAAAGCCGTCGCCATCTAATGGATCAAGGTTTTGGTCACCCATCATGACGAATTTTGCACCTTCTGTCAGACCACCTTTGTTGCCAGCGTCATCGTAGAAATACTCTTTGCCTTGTACATAGTGATGCCAGAACTCAACTTCAGCTCCGTTTTGAACTTTGTTCTTGCCTGGATCGAATACTGGTGGAGTAGGGTGAGACATCAGTAGGTGAACAACTTCGTCGCCTTTCTCGGTAGGAATAATAATTGGTGCATCTACGTGGTTTTTAGACGACAGGCGAACGACGTCCCACTCTTCAGCAGTGTACCAATCGTCACCACACTTCATGCCATCTGGAATGGTTTGTGAGCCGTCACAGATTGTGATTTTAGGGATTTCTGCGCCTTCCATGTCTTTCCATTTGAACTCTTGGAAAGTACGAGTGTTTTCTGTGTCGATCTCGTATTTAGACATCAACGCGAAAGCGTATTGGCCGTGGTAGAAACCAAAGCCCCAAGCATCGCCAGGAAGCTGGCCAGCTGTGCCGTTGTTATCTAGGTCAAGACCACTGTTTAGGCCTGTGTTTGTTGAGTAAGACTCGGCGTAAGGGTACTCGATTGGTTCTAAGTTTGCATCACCACCTGCACCGTCAAGACTTTGCGCAACAGATAGGTAGTTGTTTTGGAAACCTTCCAAAGCAACCATATCTTCACCATTACCGTCGTTGTTGTATTCCGCCATCATAAGAACGTCAGGACGGTTCTTCTGAATGATTGCAGCAACGTTACGGATCTGAATGACTTTCTCAGCCATTGTTTTGTCTTCATCCGCGATGGTGCCATCAAGGTAAGCGGTGACAAGCTCAGTTTGTTTTGCTGGCTCTACCTGCATTTCAGCGACAAGGTCTTCAAAAGTACTGCGATCAAAAGAGAGGTTATAAGTGGCGATCTTTACTTCTTTAGGTTGAACATCTACGTATTCAGTGTCGTCATTACAGCCAGTTAAAAGCGCTGCACCAACAAGGAGAGCAAGAGGAGTTTTGATGTATTTCATGGGTATGTCATACCTTATAATTGGATTCGCGCAAATACTAAAGTTATCAGTAGCTTTTGTAAGCGATCTAGGTCACACAAACGATTGCGTAGTTACACGTTTGCTTAACTTTTGTGTGATTAATGCAATAAACGCATCATTTTCAACAGCAGAAGGTTATATTCAAACTGTTAAATAATGATGTCTATTTTATTTAATGTGATTGGATTTATATTTCATATTAATCGGTTTGGATAGATTTTGTTCGTTACTCATCTGAGTTTTAGTAGTGGGAAATTTTTCTTTATACTAGGCGTCTAACAGAAGTGAGGACGACCTCACCGCTCTTTTCTTTCTCGGGGACGACCCCAATCGTTAGGAATCTCTAAATGGCTTGGGCAATTCTTTTTCTTGCTGGTCTATGCGAAGTCGCATGGGCGGTCGGGCTCAAATATACCGAAGGTTTTAGTAAGCTTGCACCGTCTGCATTCACTATTGGATTTATGGGGTTAAGCTTTTGGTTACTGGGTATAGCGCTTAGAACGTTACCGTTAGGTGTTGCTTATGGCGTTTGGGTAGGTATTGGTGCGATAGGTACCGCAATTGCCAGTATCTATTTATTTAATGAGCCTGCCACGTTAATCAAGCTTATCAGTTTACTGCTCATTGTTGCTGGTATCGCGGGTTTGAAGTTCGCAGCTTAGCGTTACAAATACAGCCAAAAGAAAAGCCAGAGTGATGCTCTGGCTTTATTGTTTTTCGTTCAAACGAAACGTAAGTAGAAGGGCGATTGCTATCGTTTTATAAACGGCAACTTGAGATGCTGACCAAATACGTTGATCAGCGCGCCTGTCACGATTAATGCGCCACCTAAGTATGTCCACGCCGAAGGTAATTCACCAAAGAAGACGATGCCCAAAACGACAGAGAAAATGATCTGTACATAAGAATAAGCCGATGCTTTTCCTGCTTCTTGTGTTTGCATTGCTTTCGTGAGGCCCAGTTGTCCTATTTGCGTAAAGACGCCGACTAAAACGAGCATCATGGTCAGATACAAATCTGGCATGACGAATTGATCCCCAATCAAAAGAATCGATGCAGGCAGTGCCACCAAGGGGAAGTAAAAAATGATCACCGAGCTGTCTTCGGTCTGACTTAACTTACGTACGATTACGTACGCGATGGAGCTACCAAAAGCACCTAAGATGGCGATCATCACACTGAACATGGGTAAAGCATGTTCGGCGTCTGGGCCGGTTTCTGGCCTCACCATCACGTATACCCCAAGCAAACACAGAGCGATACAGATAAACGTCGAAGACTGGATACGTTCTTTAAGGAAGAAAACCGCAAGTAAGGCAGTAAATACAGGGTGGATGTACTGGAAAATGGTCGCTTCAGCTAGTGGTAACGTTGTAACGGAATAGTACACGCACATCAAAGCCATGGTGCCTACAGCGCCTCGCGCGAAAAGGAGAGGTTTATTATTACCCCAAACCGAAATGCCTTTGCGCTTTACATCGAGATAACTGATCACCAATGAGACCAGTGCCCTTGCTGCTACGATTTCAAATACAGGAATGCCGTGCAAGCTAACGTGCTTTACGGTGGCAGACATTAGTGCAAAGCCAAAAGCGGACAGCACCATAAAGCGCACGCCAATGGGAATCATCGAATTGATTGAGTTAGGCATCTTACTGCTCGTTTATTGAGGGAGATCGCACTTTAGCATACTAGACTGACAAAAAGATCAGCACCTTGTGATTAAGACTCCGGATCTTCTTGAACCAAGGTAGACTGTCTCGTTCAGATATAAAAACAATAAATACATAAGGAGAAAGGGATGATTCCTATTCAAGCAACGCATGTGTCTGGTGTGGTGATTTCCGAATTCGACGGCATAAAGAAAATGCTGTTGTTAGAGCGAGTCAAAGGTGGTTATTGGTGTCATGTCGCTGGTGGTGTGGAAGAGGGCGAAACTGGCTGGCAAGCCATCGTACGAGAGCTTAAGGAAGAGACACAAATCGAAGATGTAGAGCTCCATAGCGCCGATTTTTTAGAACAGTTTTATGAGGCACACAAGAATCGAATCATGGTCATTCCTTGTTTTGTCTTGTTCTGCAAACCGAATCAAATGGTGACGCTAAATCACGAACATACGGATTATCGTTGGTGTACATTAGAAGAAGCCAAACAGCTCGCACCATTTGCCAATCAACATCAACTATACGAGCATGTATGGAAGCACTATGTTGAAAGCAAACCTTCGCCATTCACAGTGATTAAACAAAAGTAGGTCAACGAGTTCTCAGATGTACCAAGGATATGAAAAACACCAATTGCGACAAATCACAGAGCGCATTTCCGTTGAGCCTTTATTGACGAAGCATGCGACCCCTTTGCTTGCTGCGGTGAATAAGAGCCGTGAACACTTGTCACAATATTTGCCTTGGACGGATTGGGTGACGAATCGCAGAGAAGCCGTCGCTTATATATCTCAACGTATTAACTCTAACGCGTTTGAGGCGTATTGGTTTGCCATTCGCCTCGATCAGAACTTTGTTGGTGTGCTCGGTATGAAAGGCGTGAACCAAGAAACGGGTGTGGCGGAAGTGGGATATTGGCTTGCCGAACAGGGGCGTGGTCATCGCATTATTGATCACGTTTTATCTGTTCTATTGCCATTGGTTCGTGAGCGAGGGCAGACAAGTGCGATTCAATTCCATTGTATGGAAGGCAATGTTCCGAGCATCAAGATTGCAGAGCGAGCAGGGGCGGTATTAAAGGAATACATAGACCATGATTTTGAAATGCTCGACTCTCGTCAGAGGTTAGGAGTTTATGAGTTGGTATTTGAAGCACACCCAAGGACGAGCCATTCGCTAGAAGAGCGTGTATAACCGCAACAAATTTGAGCCTACTGGAAAAGGGGCGTGATGGTTGTAAATTGTTCGATTTAAGCCTTTGTCACAAATTACAAACTGCATTCAGGTTTTCGTGATAAGAAACTTATCATGTTCGAAAAGATAATCCATTATTGCAGCGATGAATGAGTACTCATTGGTATTTAGAGATGGAAATTGCAATTAACCGGATCACGTGGCAGCAAGCCATGCCTATCCGACACCAAGTATTATGGCCTAACAAGCCTGTGGAACATTGCCACGTAGAGGGTGATGAAGAAGCAGAGCATTATGGTGCGTTTGTTGATGACGTTTTAGTCGGCGTTGCGTCGATATACCTTGACGACAATCAAGCTCGGCTGCGTAAGTTCGCCATATTACCTGATTATCAAGGGCAAGGTATTGGCTCTTCAATGGTTCGCTATATTTTGGTGAACTTGAAGCTATCTCCTGTCGAGTATTTTTGGTGTGATGCAAGAGAATCGGCGCTCATCTTTTACGAACGTTTTGGAATGCATACAGAAGGTGAACGTTTTTACAAATCGGAAGTGCCGTATTTTAAAATGAAGCTTGCGCTCTAATGAACAGAAATCTGAGTTTCAACTCTAACTTCCTAACCTCTTAAATAGTCACAATGTTGCACCTATGTTAAGTTTAAATCGTACATAAGTGCGACATTGCCAGTTGTAAGGGGTACAAGGAGAAAATCATGAATGCGATCGTAGACGTCGAAGTTGGTCAACTGCTGCAACAAAAGTTAGATAAGCTCAAAGCCGGATACAACACGGATCCTTATCCGAGCTTGGATTCGAGAAAGCAAAAGCTGACTCTCCTTAAACAAACCATCTTAAATAACCAGCAAGACTTGGTGGAAGCGTTAAGCGCCGATTTCGGTTATCGCTCTGAATTTGATACGGCAATGACGGATGTATTGCCGACGGTTGCGCAAATCAATTACACCCTGAAACGCCTCAATAAATGGTGTAAGCCAAGTCGTCGTCATGCAGGTTTGTTGCTTGCTCCTTCAAAAGTCACCGTTGAATATCAACCGGTTGGCGTGGTTGGCATCATTTCGCCTTGGAACTTCCCAGTCATTCTCAGTTTATCGCCATTAGTGACCGCGCTTGCAGCTGGTAACCGAGTGATGATGAAACTCTCTGAATGCACCCCTATGACCAACAAAGTGATTTCTGAGATTTGTCGAGCATTGCCTGAAGATGTTGAAGTCGTAGAGGGCGAAGCGGAAGTTGCTCAAGCGTTCAGTAAATTGCCGTTTGATCATCTGCTGTTTACAGGATCAACCAACGTTGGTCGCGCGGTTGCTCGTGCTGCTGCTGAGAATTTAACTCCAATTACGTTGGAGCTCGGTGGTAAGTCACCGGTGATCGTGGCAGATGACGCTAACTTGAACAAAGCAGTTGATGCGATTCTATTTGGTAAATGCATCAATGCTGGACAAATCTGTGTTGCTCCAGATTATGCCTTTGTACCAGAGGGAAGAATCAACGAGTTTGTCGCGTTGTTCCTACAACGTTTTGAAGCGCTGTACCTCAAAGGTCAGGATGACCAAGGCTTTACTCATATCATCAATCAGCGCCAGTACGACCGTTTAAAGGCAGTATTGGAAGATGCCAAAGCCAAGGGTGCAGAAATACATACCGTGTCCGAGACGAGCACAGAGGGGCGACTATTGTATCCGCACCTAGTGACCAATGTTTCGGAAGAGATGACCATTATGCAGGAAGAGATTTTTGGTCCTCTTATGCCAATCAAGTCTTACCGTGAGATCCAGGAGGCCATCGACTACATCAACCAGAACCAACGCCCACTTGCGCTTTACATCATGTCAGAAGATAAGAGTGTTATTGAGCATATTACCCGTAATACCCACAGTGGCGGTGTTGGGGTGAATGACACCATCTTGCACGTTGGTGCGGAAGACGCGCCATTTGGTGGTATTGGTGAATCTGGTATCGGCCACTACCATGGCGAGGAAGGTTTTAGAACCTTTAGCCACGCCAAAACTGTTCTAAATACACCAACGTGGTTACCTCGTGTAGGTATGTTGATGGAACGACGTGGCATGGCCATCAAAGCATTACAGAAATTCTTTATGCGTTAACGCCACTGATATTGGAACACCCAAGAATAAGAAAACCGCCCAGTGAGGCGGTTTTTGTTTGTTGTTAAATCGGGTTGTTGAAGTAAGTTAATGGCTACCTAAACATTCGGTAGCCATTGATGTTATTACTCTACGCAGTTCCAGCCTGTGGTATCAATCGAGTTAATCCAATCGGCAATTAACTGAACACCTTCATCATGAACAACGTGTCTGCCTAGTTCTGGCATCATATTTCCGTTGTCGACATTGATGCGGTAGTGCAACACAGAGTTTTCTGGATCACCCGGTACAATCACGTACGGAGATGGGCCTTTGTGGAAGGTGATACCACGAGCACAGATGCCCATTTCACTGATCCCTTCACGCCAGTATTCAAACTTGAACGGGTTGCTCGCCGCTTTACCTTCGGTGCGGTGACAGTGCGCACAGTTCACATCAAGGTATGCTTTGGCATAATCCAATAGCTCAGTGTCCGTTAGATTGTTCGCTCCCGCTTCGGTATCGAACACAGGGGTCTTAGGTAAGTTCTCCGGCGTATCTGGTAAAGCTTCTGTAAATAGCCCTAGCGTTTCCCAATGCACAAGCTGGTTAACTGGTGAGCCATCAGAGACATCCTGAACACTGTTTAGGTTACGTGCTTTAGGACCAATAGGAGAGAAACCTTTTGGCTGTGTGTTACCAGTAGGATCGGAGACATCAGATTCTACTTTGTGACACAAGGTACACTCATTTCGGCTTGGTACTTCATAAGTAAAGTTCAGTGTCTCGCCATTGTGTTCTACGCTGCGCTCAAAGGGTACCGATACGGCAGTCAGGTAGGCGTCGGTTTTGTCCTCGTTCCATACGTAAGGCAGGGCAATCCAACCGCTGTCACGACGAATCAATAGGCGAGTCTCAATGAGCTCTTCGTTTTCACCACGGGCATTCTCAGTGCTCGAAGGTAGCGCAAAGGTTTTAATCAACACGGTACCGACTGGGAAGTCGAACACCTCTTGCTCACGATAGCCTGCAGAGGCTTCGTTCGGCATCACAACAAAGCGGTATTTGCGTGCGTAGTCAGTAAAGAGTTCAACGTTCATCTCATACAAAGTACCTTTCGCAGACGCCGCTAAATTGAGGTTTTGTGTTGGATCTTTGGCATCTTCAAATAGATTGTATTGCGACAAGCTCACACAGTTTTCACCGTATGTCGCGCTTTCACGAGTAATCGCATCCCAGTTAATACCCGTCACGTCGTCTAAGGTACAGCTTGCGTTGCCGACGATACCGTTTGGTGTATCTGGATTATCAGGATCCGTCGCTCCGTCTTCGGTTTGATTGTAACCATAAACCACGCCATTAATTGTGACGGTATTGATGTCTAATGGCGTCTTAGAATCACAACCTGCGGTAAGTAGCGTTGTTTGCTCGTTCTCATATAAGAAATCTGCGTTGGCTGGGTTTTCCGCATAACGACCAATCGCGGTTGGATCCATGTTATCAACTAGTACACCGACACTTGCGCCATTGTTTACTAAACAGTTGCTATCTGCATCGGTAAACTCGGTAAGGTAATTCCAGTTGGTTGTTCCTGTCATACCGTTGAGCGCATCACGCAATGGTGCAAACATTTGTGAACGAATCAGTGACTCACCAGCGCCATCATAAAACAGAGCAGGGAAGGCTTGATGATTTAACGTGTACGCTAAAATCATATCTTCAATCAGAGAACCATTTGGATTGGCGCCCGTGTTGGTAATGGTGTTGTCGTGGAAATACATATTGGTCGGAACAGGGTTCCAGCCCTGCATAACGGCATTGCCTTCAGATGTCCCATTGAGCGGACTGTAAGCGTTAGGATCGCCGTTCACTAACAAGTAACTCGTCATCGCAAGTGCCATTGAGTCGTGGTTAGTAATCGTGTTGTTGAAGAACTCACTATTACGTCCAGACAGAATGACGACGCCAGTACCAGGAGGAACGATGCCCACCACGCCACAGCCACCTAGTCCATTTTGACAGGTGGTATCAACATAATTCTCTAAGTTGTTGTCACGAATGACGTTATCAAAGATACGTACATCATCAATTAAGCGACCAATAGTGGTAGCGCCCGGTAGGTCAAATAGCAGCACACCGCCCGTGTTTCCAAGCGCTAAGTTGTCGTAGACATCCACATTCGAACTGTTTTCAATCTCGATACCGGCGATGTTCTTTTCCGCTACGTTGTCACGGATAACCGCACCGATGGTTTGACCCACATAGATACCCGCATCGGCACTGCCATAACTCCATGTATCTTCAATCAAGACGTTTTGAGATTTTACTGGATAGATGCCGTAAGTGCCGCGTAGGTTACCATCTTCGTCACGTGCACGAGGCACTTCGAGCCAAACCGCCGCGACATCACGAATAATGATGCCTTCAACCCCGTCGGCTTTAAGACCGTTTTTAGAGGCTTCCGCAATTTGGAGATCGGAGACGGTGATGTTCGAACCACCACTGATGGCAATACCATCTTTGCCATCCACGCCACTGAAGTCGAGGTAGGTTTGGTCAATACCTGCACCACGTAACACGAGGTTATTCTTTGAATCGACCGTCAATTGATTGTTCATTTTGAAACAACCAGCGGGCAGTGTTACCACGCTGTTGTCTTCGGCAAGTTCGACCAGGTTTTCAATTGCGGTGACTTGTTCTGCGCTCGCCCATTCCTGACCGTTGCCACATAATTCTGGTGTACCGTACTCAGATAATTCATAACCGCTAGAGGTTTGCGGTTCATCATAATCGTCACTGTTACAACCCATCAAAAGACCGGAACTGATGAGTGCAGCGACAACCGTTTTGTTTATTCCGTGCATGATTTGCTTCCCTGTAATTAGTGTTATTGACTCAGTCAGGAATAATTAGAAAGAGTGGTTGTATTGGATTCCGTATATGTAGGCGTCCCCTTCGGAGCGATAAGCGATATCAACACCCGGTAGAGCGTGCGGCTCAAGCGGCTCAGTGAACGTGACTTCTTCGGCATCAATAAAGGTGAATCCAAAGTCGATTCGGCTGTTTTGATTGAAGGCGTACGTGGCACCAAAGCTGTAATTGATTCGGTCGGAATCTGGCAAGCTAATGCTCTTGTTGTTCACATTAGGCGTTTCGTCGTAAGCAATACCGGCGCGCAGAGTGAAGGAAGGGTTGAGTTGGTAAGTTGCTCCAAACGCATATTTGAAGGCATTTTCGAAGTTCTCATCCTTTTGTAGAACTTCTTGCCCATCAACGGTGGCGCGGATTTCTTCAAACACATCCCAACCCGTCATCATTACACTGTAGTGAATAGCCAGTGGGTCAGTGATCTGATGGAAACCAGAGAACTCAGTAATGCTCGGCAGGTTTAGGGTTAGGTCACCCGTCACGGTTTGACCCGGCGTCGAAATCGCACTTGGAATATCTGAGTAATAATCGCCTTCAAAATCCACATCCACTTTAGAGCGATAGCTTAACCCGAAACGGTGCCTCTCGTTGATCTCCCAAAGTGCGCCGAGGTTAAAACCGTAACCCCAGCCATCACCATCGAGTGATTTCGCCACGTCGGTGCGAGCAAAATTTGCGCCCGTATCAGCATTAATCGCATCGGCAAGAATACCCAACGTACGTGTGAGCTTGGCTTTACCATAAACAATGCTAGCGCCAGCACCAACACTGAACTCTTCGTTGATTCGGTAGGCGATGGTAGGGTTAAAATTAATCGTTTCTAAACTGGTTTCCCCACCAATCGGTCCGGCTAAATAGTCATCAGGGTATTCGGTTGCCAAACCAAAGTCAGTGAAGATACCAAGCCCCCATGACCACGAGTCATTGATTGGGGCTGCGATATAAAAAGATGGCACAACCACATTGTCGACGACGTCATTGTTGGTTAGCTGATTATTGAAGGACTCTGAAGGTCCGTTACCGGTTACGCGAACCTCTGGCATGATGTAAGCAGCACCTACGGACAATTGATAAGAATCGAACATCGTAATGGCTGCAGGGTTATGTGCGACTACTGATGCACCGTCTGCTATGGCGGCTTCGCCTGCATTAGCGCGCCCTAGGCCAGCGGCTGAATGTTCGGATAATTGAAATCCAGCGGCGTATAACTTAGGGGAGCTGAGCGCTATACCTATTGCAAGCGCGAGTTTTGCATTCCTTGTCTTCATATCACTCTGAAACTCCATGTGTTTTTAGGATGCGTTTTAAATAAAAGTGCCTGATAACCTATACAGGGGATGAGTAGGTTATTTGCTAAACACTCAGCTCAAGCATAAAAACAATTAACATATTTGTAACATTGAATTTCAGGATTTGTTATTACCATCTCATATAACTAATGGTTTGTAGTTTTGGGTGTAAATATCTGTAAATGTTATAGTTAAGCTCGATTTATACATTGTAGATTTTTCACGAAACAGCCCTATGGTGTTTGATGTCCACTCAAAAAGTGCGGCTTAAGTGTTATAGAATAGTGAATGGTAATCAGTGTATTTTTGTACGCTTGTTTTAAACGAGTGTTTAATTGATATTTAAAGCTTAGTGTTAAAATCGGTCAGAATCATGCAATTTATCACTGAATCGAATGCTAAACTTTATGAGTGATTAGAGCTTTTACTTAAGGAATGGGAAGTCATATGGAGCTGTATTTCTTAGGAACGTCCTCTGGGGTTCCAACTAAATCCCGTAATGTTTCTGCGACTGCTTTGCTGGAGAGCAAGGGAAAAGGGTGGTTTCTAGTTGACTGCGGAGAGGCGACTCAGCACCAATTGCTATACACTCCGTTATCACTTAATTATTTACGAGTTATTTGTATTACCCATATTCATGGCGACCATTGTTATGGCTTACCGGGCTTACTCGCCAGTGCAGGCATGAACAACCGCAAAGATCCTCTGACGATCATTGCGCCAGAAGGGATTAAACAGTGGTTTGAAGCGACTCAAGCGTTCACCAAACTCTATCTGCCATTTGAGCTTCACTTCATTGAAGCCGAACAGTTTGATTCGATTGAAATTGGTCAGTTTACGATTACCGCTACCGCACTTTCCCATCGTGTTCCTAGCTTTGCTTACTGTTTTGAAGAATCAACCATTCGCATGTATCCAGACATCGATAAGCTTGAGCAATTGAACATACCGAGGGGACCAATCTGGGGAGAGCTTGTGCGGGGGAATGATGTGGAGTACCAAGGTCAAACCTTAATGAGTAATGCGTTTACTAAGCTTGCACATCCACCGAGAAAAGCGATCATTTGTGGTGATAACGACACCCCAGAGAAACTCGATAGTCTAATTGAAGGCGCGCATCTGTTGGTACACGAATCAACGTACTCAGAAGCGATGAAAGAGCGAGCAGGAGAAGTCGGTCACGCCTATTCCTCACAAGTTGCCAGTTATGCGCAGACAAAGCAAATTCCGAGCTTGATTCTCACTCACTTTAGTCCTCGCTATCAATTCAGCCCTGAAGCGGAAGTGTCGATTGAGCAGATTCGGCAAGAAGCTCAAACTGCTTACTCTGGTCATCTCTTTCTTGCTCACGATCTCGCGCATTATCGAATTGACAGAGCGGGTTTGGTTGAGGAGGTTAAAGACGCTAAAGATAAGAACGAATAAAGGCTCTTGTCGCGAAAGCAATTCAAAATGAAATCGTCACAACAAGAGCCAACTTGTTCTAGGCACTGCATTCATTGCAGCTTAAGACTAATGAAATACCTGACTACTAAAACGTAGAAAACGACTTTCTCCC
This sequence comes from Vibrio sp. HENC-03, assembly GCF_000305755.2. Lineage (NCBI taxonomy): Bacteria > Pseudomonadati > Pseudomonadota > Gammaproteobacteria > Vibrionales > Vibrionaceae > Vibrio > Vibrio sp. HENC-03. The sequence goes on from NZ_JH976079.1 coordinate 81,538, forward strand.
ATCAGTTCACGGAACGCTTCTTTATCCAGCTTAATCAAGGTTTCGTGATCGCCTGCTTCCAAATATACATGCTCTAAATTGGCGAGCATTTCATCGCAAATGGTTGCCATGTGATAAGCGCTACCCACCGGAGGTATCGCGCCGTTATCGCAATCGGTAAACAAACGATAGACTTCTCTTTCTTTGATTAAATGGAAAGAGGCGTTGAGCTCGTCATTCAATCGAGACAAGCTGATTTTATTATTCGCAGGCAAGACAGCCATCATATGACGACCTTGGTGATCTTCCAAAATCACGCCTTTTGCCAAGTTATTGAGAGGGATACCCGCTGCAACACCGCTTTGCAGCGAACTATTACTATGACTGTGATTCACGGTTTGAAAGTGAATATGGTGCTCAGTCAAATAGTGGTCGAGCCGGGTTGACATGGTCATGTTAGCCTCCTGAGTGTTGAGACCCACATAAAGTATAGGTAAATCTCTATTCCCCAGACGTTTTACTTGAGCTGTTCTACGCTTACTGGAAGCCAACCACAGAGTATGGCATTGAAAAAGGGAAGCAAAATGAGCAAACCAGTAATAGCGGATAACAAACCCATCAAAGTTGAGCTTGTGCAAGGACAAGAATATTACTTTTGTCGATGCGGGCGATCTAAGAACCAACCTTATTGTGATGGCTCCCACGCCGGAACCGATTTTAAACCCATGAGCTTTGTCGCTGAGAAGGATGAAGATGCGTATCTGTGTCAGTGTAAACACACCGCAAATGCGCCTTTATGCGATGGGACGCATAAGCAGTTCACCTCTGAGCAAGTGGGACAAGAAGGTCCGGGTATCCAAGCCGGACATAACGAAATCCCAATTGCAGTGGCGACGCAAGAAGAACCCACAGTTGAGTTTATTCACCAACTGGCAAGAGAAGGGCTATCAAAGTTAGGGCATCATGGACCGATGACGGCGATGGGAGTGCCGAGAGACCAATTGCCACATTGGGATGAACTGCAAATGATGGTCGCACAAATGGCAACCAAACCTCTGATGGAGGATGTGCTAGTCAAAACTGAATTGGTAATTGGTCCCAAAGCGAAGAAGCCGTTAGTGCTCAAAATTCCGTTGTTTGTCTCTGACATGAGCTTTGGCGCGTTATCAGAAGAAGCCAAAATCTCACTCGCGAAAGGGGCGGAGTTAGCCGGAACCGGAATCTGCTCCGGAGAAGGTGGCATGTTGCCAGAAGAACAAGCGGCGAACTCCCGTTATTTCTATGAACTAGCGAGTGCGCAATTTGGTTACGACGAATCTAAGTTGCTCAATGTTCAAGCCTTCCACTTCAAAGGTGGGCAGGGAGCAAAAACAGGGACTGGTGGCCATCTACCAGCCAATAAAAATGTGGGTAAAATATCGCAAGTGCGTGGCATTCCCGAAGGGCAATCTGCGATTTCACCACCGACGTTTAAAGATCTGCATACCGCAGAAGATTTCAAAAAGTTTGCAGATCGGGTACGTGAAGTGACAGGCGGTATCCCGATAGGCTTCAAGCTCAGTGCAAACCATATCGAAGAAGATATTCAGTTCGCACTTGATGCCAGCGCAGACTACATCATTTTGGATGGTCGTGGAGGAGGTACGGGCGCAGCGCCTGCTATGTTCCGTGATCACATCAGCGTGCCAACCATTCCCGCTCTCGCTAGAGCAAGACGCTATCTGGATGCACAAGGTAAGAGTGACCGTGTCACGTTAATTGTCACGGGTGGACTGCGTGTTCCAATGGACTTTGTAAAAGCGATGGCGCTCGGTGCAGATGGCGTTGCGATTTCTAACAGTGCAATGCAGTCGATAGGTTGTGTAGCCGCGAGAATGTGTAATACCAACAATTGTCCAGCAGGCATTGCGACACAAAAAGCCGACTTAAGACAGCGGTTGAATGTGGATAAAGCCTCGGTTCAATTGAAGAACTTCTTTGAAGCCTCGGTTGAGTTGATGCAAGTGATGGCAAGAGCGTGTGGACACGATGATCTCAGCAAGTTTAATCAACACGACCTCGCCACTTGGAATCGCGATATGGCGTTGCTTTCTGGGGTGAAATACGCAGGCGTAGACAAGCCTTAACGTTTCTCTTGTTCTGATTCGTGCCCGTTTTACTGTGGCTGCAATTTGTACGATTGATAATTGAGCTCATATGGACCATAATATTAAGACCATTTGGTCTGTAGGAGCTCAGTATGGCAACGGCAACATTAAAAAGCTTTAAACCGAAACTGCCTCACAAGGCAAACTTTTGGTTTATGCTGGGCATTGAAGATGCCGAAACCGGTCGTACCGATGCGGTTCATAAAGGGTTTGAGCCAAAGGTATACCGTAATATCGTCGAGCGTGTGAAGCTTTCTCAAAGTGAATTCCAACACGTCACATTGATCCCGGTGAGCACCATCAAACGTCGACTCAAAAACGAAGAGCGCTTCAACACGCAAGAGAGTGATGCCATCTATCGTTTAGCTATGCTACTTAAGCTAGCAACAGAACTGTTTGATGATGAAGAACGCGCGCTAGGTTGGATGCGGGAAAATGTTTACGGTTTGGGTGGCAAGCGTCCACTAGACATGGTTTCTACCACGGTTGATTTTGAAATCGTCAAAGATTTGATTGGACGACTAGAGCACGGGGTATTCTCGTAATATGAAGCTCTATCGACTGACTCAAAAGAAGTTCTCTGAGTCTCCATTTAGCCCAATCGGTGCCAAGTTATACGGTGGGCGATGGAACTCGAAAGGAACCGAAGCATTGTACTTTTCTCAATCCGAATCTCTATGCTCGTTAGAAGTTTTCGTTCATGTAAACAACGATCCGGCGATCACCAAGCTTTACGATTTGTATCGTATCGAGATGCCAGAGTACTTAATTGCTGCACTGGATGAAGAAGACTTACCAGTCACTTGGCGCTCCATTCCTGCTAGTGAATCCACACAATACATCGGCGACCAGTTTCTCAACGATCCACATCCTGAGTTTGCTGCACTGCAAGTGCCTTCAACGATTTCGCCTCGTGACAACAACTACGTCGTCAATCCAAACCATCCCAAGATGAAAGACATCCTGAAGAAAGCAGAGAAGCTTGATTTTGCTTTCGACCCAAGAATCTTCAAATAGAAAAGCTCAGCGTTTGAATTCGCGCTGAGCTTTCTTTTGTCATTGCGTTAATGCTGAGCAGTGAGTTGTTGATTGTCACTCAACTCCTTTTGATAGCTACTCAATACAATTTCAGCCCCTTTGTAAGAGAGGTGGCTTGCATCGGTGTACATGGCATTGTTACTGCCCACTTTCATTGCGCATTTGCCCTGTTGGCAGATGTAGTTAGTAAGGTCGACAAACTCCACATGTTCAAATTGTTCAAAGTACGCTGCCAGCGTTGCTACATGATGCGGGTGTGACTGCTTCGGCGAAAAGTCACATTCATTGCCTTTGTTATCACCAAATAATTGTGCTTTCCATAAGCATTCGCCAATAGCATGCGGTGCAGAAGGTGTCGGACCAAAGACAACGATCTCTCTATCTTCTAACTCATTCAATAGATGGGTGAGCGAAGCTTGGTAATCTTGCTTAGAGAGCTCTTTATTGAAGTTAGAAGAAATCACCACACGTCGAATTGAAGGCGTATTCAGAATAGTTTCGACTGCATCGGTGAAGAAGCTTCGACACGATAGATTTTTGACTCCTGCAATCATGTCGACATAACCCACCGCACAAGAATCTTGCGTAAGCTGGACAACTCCCGTTGGCGTGTCATTCGAGAGTTGCTGAACAAAGACCATGCTGTGGCTGTTACCCAATACTGCGACAGTAGGCTCTGAAGATGATGAACAAGTGTCGTTGATGGTTGTATTACCATTACATGCAATGCCATAGCCATTGTTTACACGCATAGCTTCGAAAAACGCACTACGGTCGGGAAAGCCTCCATTTTTATGACCGACGACACCAAAAGCAAGCAACGGCAGGGTGATTAACACAAGTGAAGCAGCAAGTGTGCTCATGCCGATTTTCTTGCGGCTACGGAAAGGTTTTTCAACAAAGCGCCAAGTTAAGTAAGAAAAGGCAAATAGAGCGACAAGATAAAACGCTAGGCTGAACTCTTGTCCTGCGGTCAGCACATATCGATAAAAAACCAGCAATGGTATATGCCATAAATAAAGGCTATAGCTGATCAACCCAACAAAAACCACTGATTTGAGGCTTAGAGCTTTACCCAACGTGTTGTCTTTGGATGAAAACAAAATGATAAGTGCGGTGCCAATCACAGGGATTAACAGCATGAGCCCAGCGCCATCTTTTGATTTATCAAACAACAAAGCAGAGGCGAGAACTAGGGTTAAACCAATCATAGCTAAGGTATTGTTGGGTTTGATGACGGTTTTGCGCATCACTAGGGCAATCAGAGAGCCCGCTGCCAGTTCCCACGCACGAGAGAAAATCATGTAAAAGGCGAAATCAGGATCACCACTGGCGTACCAAATAGTCATCAGGCTTAATGCAAACACCGCAATGAAGAAGGTGAGGTAAGACATGAGCTTGCCTCGTGCCAGAAGCATAAGCAGAAGAGGGATTACAATGTAGTATTGTTCCTCCACACCTAAGCTCCAAGTATGAAAGAGCGGATTGGCTTGTTCTTCCAGCCCAAAATAATTGTGCCCTTTGAGGTAAAGCAAAACATTAGAAGCGGACAGAATGGAAGACACAGAAAACTCGCCCACCTCTTTGTGTGCATGTGGAAGGAACAACCACCAAGAGAGTAGGTAACATACTGCAATAACCAGCAGCAGTAAGGGCAGAATCCTACGAATACGGCGCTCGTAGAAATCAGCAAGGCTGAATTGGTTCTTATCCAAATCGTTTATCACAATTGTGGTAATTAAATAGCCACTGATCACGAAGAACACGTCTACGCCAATAAAGCCACCAGCGAACGCTTCGATGTCTGCGTGGAAGAAGATCACCAATATGACGGCAATCGCTCTTAATCCATCTATTTCTGCTCGGTAAGTCATCATCATCTCTCCCTAGTCAACAAACTCACTAACGCAAAATGCGCACCAAAAATTAGGCTCATAAAATCAGTGAGTTAAAAAGCATTCTGAAGATGAGAAGAGTTTTGCAGGTTGACTTCTTATATTGATTTTCATTTTGAAAATTTAAAACTCGGCGCTTTCTAGCAAAATGACGTGCTACGGATGTAAATCAAAGAACGGTTGAACGGAAGTTTTTATACTGCAAGCTAAGTGAACAAACTCAGAAACGAGGCTATGAGCCAAAACGATATTCAAGCCAAGATTGCCAGCTTTACTTGTATCGAAGAAGCTTTGGATTACTTCGATATTGGTTTTGACAGCCGCTTTATTGATAAACACAGAGTGGAGTTAGTGAAGCGCTTCAATGGCTATTTGATTCTGACTAAGCCTGAAGATTGGTTTGCGGCTCGCCGTGCATTAAAGAACGCATACTGCAAAGTGCAGCGAAGTTTGTTGGATAAAACCACACGCTCGGCTTGTCGTGGTTGCACTTCTTGTCAGCGTCGTTAGAACGCATTTCAATACCCAAGCCATAATGCCTGATAACACTGGGCGCTAAAAAAGAAACCCCGCAGATGCATTCAAACTCATCTGCGGGGTTTTTAACTATTCAACTTGCCTATTCAAATAAGTCGGCTGAACTAGGCAAGCTCAACGGTTTAGTTTGCTTGGTAAGTCGGGTAATCCAACAGACCTTTTTCGTTACCACCAAACAGCGTCGCAGGATCGTGAGCTGCTAATGGGTAATCGTTCTTGATACGGTTCGGTAGGTCAGGGTTCGCGATGAAAGGACGACCAAAGCCAACCATATCTGCCAAGCCACTTTCTAGAGCTTCAGCCGCTTTCTCTGTGTTGTAGCGACCTGCATAGATGATGGTGCCTTTGTAAGCTTCACGAACGGCTGTTTTGAACTCAGCAGGCGTATCTGGTGCGTCATCCCAGTCTACTTCTGCAATGTGCATGTAAACAACGTTTAGCTTATCAAGCAGCGCAGCAGCAGCTGTGTAAGTTTCTACTGGTGTTTTATCTACAGTACCGTTTAGTGACGTAAACGGAGCAAGACGAACACCAACGCGATCAGCACCAATCGCTTGAGTCATCGCTTCAACCACTTCACCCAAGAAGCGTAGACGGTTTTCAACTGAACCACCGTATTCATCTGTACGGTTGTTTGCTTCAGAATCGATGAATTGGTTTACAAGGTAGCCGTTCGCTGCGTGCAGCTCAATGCCATCAAAGCCCGCTTCAATCGCATTCAATGCCGCTTGACGGTACTCTTCGATAACCACTTTGATGTCTTCTTTCGTCATCTCACGTGGTTCTACCACGTCAACAAAACCAGGTTCATCCGTGCCGTTATCGATAAACACTTTCACGTTTTCTGCTTTCAGTGCAGAAGAAGAAATTGGTTGCTCACCGCCAATGTTGTCAGGGTGGGTCACACGGCCTACGTGCCAAAGCTGAGCGAAGATCGCACCGCCTTTTGCGTGTACTGCGTCAGTGACTTTTTTCCAGCCTGCGATTTGTTCTTGGCTGTAAATACCCGGTGTCCAAGCGTAACCTTGACCCATAGGTGAAATCTGTGTGCCTTCTGCAACAATCAAGCCCGCAGATGCGCGCTGTGCATAGTACTCAGCCATCATGTCGTTTGCGACGTTACCAGGCTGGCTTGCACGAGAGCGAGTCATTGGCGGCATAACGATACGGTTCTGAAGCGTTAGAGAACCAAGTTGTACAGGTTGAAACAATGTATCTTTCATGACTAACCTCGTTATTTGCTTGTTTGAATCAATTCGATTTGGTAACCGTCAGGGTCTTTGATGAATGCGATATGAGTTTCACCGCCTTTCATTGGACCTGGTTCACGAGTGACATTGCCACCAAGTGCTTTGATTTTGTCGCATGCAGCGTAAATATCTTCACAACCTAATGCCATGTGACCGAACGCATTACCTAGGTCATAGCTGTCTGTGTCCCAGTTGTAAGTCAGTTCAATCGTCGCGCTGCCTGGTTGGTCTGCGTTACCGACAAACACGAGAGTGTAACGGTATTCTGTGTTTTAGAAGCGATCAAGCTCGCTCATACCAAGAACTTTGGTGTAAAACTCGATGGACTTATCCAGGTCAGCCACGCGGATCATAGTGTGAAGAAATTTCATATTTAACCTTCTTATCTCGGCTTGTGAGGCAATGTCGGTGTGACAAAGGCATTTCAACAAGCAACGTTGTTGAAGCTAAAGATAAAGGTATTACATGCAAACATGAAATTATCATTGATTATTGTTTGTATAATATTCTGTTATCAAAATCGTAGGGTATTTGATCATTTTGGTGGCTCATTAATCGAAGTAAAAGCGCGAGGCACTTTAACCTTTTATTTTTAATATAAATTACTTACAGTGATTGATTATTGGGTTGAATGCATACTAATGAAAACAAAAGGACAGCGGATGAATGAATCAGTGTATCGTGCAATGTCTTGGCTGAAAGGAATTCTGGATAAGCAAGATATTCGTTACCAGATTGTCGGAGGTTTCGCCGCCCACCTTCATGGCGGTTCTCGGCCTATTGCTGACATTGACCTCTATATTGAAAAAGAGGATGTACATGCGCTTCTACCGTTCTTTCAACCTTTTGTAAGTAAACCGCTCAAACACTACTGTGAAGAAGGGTGGGACTTAGAATACCTTCAGCTGATTTATGAAAACCAGAAAATTGAAATCGGATTAACTCCGGGGACGAAGATTTTCAACACCTCAAACCAACAATGGGTATCGCTTGATATTAATTTGTCCAAATCCGTACAGCGTGATTTTTATGGGCTAACTTTGCCGGTCATCAATGCAAGCTCTCTTGTTGAGTACAAACGAATCCTCAATCGAGAAGTCGATCAAATCGATATCAAAGAGCTAGAAGAAATCCAACAAGCGGATAGTGCTCAATCAATGACTCAAACCAGAATTTAGAGAAATACAAGGCAACAAACTATGAAGAAAAGTAAGTTTCTATTGGCATTAATACTCGGCAGTTTGGCTGTAATACCGAGTGTATCAATGGCGAATGACCAAGTATTGAAGCAAGCTTATCAGTCGCAGCAAAGTGATGTACAAGTTCGAGGTTCAGGTGTGGTCATTCGTGTGTTACGAGATGACAACGTTGGCTCGAGACATCAAAAATTCATCCTTAAGCTAGAATCTCGCCAAACGCTTTTGGTTGCTCACAATATTGACTTGGCTCCAAGAGTTGCGAATCTGAACGTTGGCGACCGTATTGAATTTAATGGTGAATATGAGTGGAATTCAAAAGGTGGTGTCTTGCACTGGACGCACCACGATCCACAAGGACGCCACGAAGGTGGTTGGTTGAAACATAATGGTCGAACGTACCAATGAACATTGTTCCGGAGCTAGATTTAAGCCCCGCCGAGCATCTAGCCATCAAGCATTTACGAAATGCCGCATTTCCTGAACATCAGTCAGACCGCTCTTATTACAAACAGTTACCTCATTATCGTGCTCTTGAGTTTCAAGGTACAAAGCTGATTGGCTATATGGGGTTGGACTACCGCGTGATGAACTTGAATGAACAGCCAACCAAAGTGTTGGGGATCATCGATTTATGCGTTGATACTGATTTCCAAAGGAAAGGTGTCGCTTCAACAATGCTTACTCGTGTTACAGAGTATGCCCAAGACAAAGACGTTGATTTAATAATTCTTATAGCTGACGATCCTTCGCTTTATATAAAAAACGGATTTCAGTGTTTTGAGGCAGACGCGGCCTGGTTGAGAGTGCACGAACACAAAAATTATGGCGTCGCGGAAGAAAGGCTCAATGACCTTTATGTGAAACCATTGCGTGGTCAAATAGTGACAAAGGGTGCACTCGATTGGTTGGGGTATATGTACTAACCATCATAGAAAATATCGAATTAGACATGATTAAGGAAAGGATGCCATGAATGTCTCTCTGAGAGAGGTTACGAAACAAAACTATGAACTCGTCTGCGACTTGGACGTAACGAAACCATAAGAAGAATTTGTAGCATGCAACATGTGGTCGCTGCTGGAGTCTTTCTACAACGAAGGCCATGTAGTTCGTGCAATCTATCTAGACGAGGAAGCCGTTGGTTTTTTCATGTGGGTTCATGAAGGAAGAGATAAAGTTTCTATTTGGCGTTTTATGGTCGATGCCAAACACCAAAACAAAGGAATAGGGCGAGTTGCATTAAAACTGGCAATAGAAGAGATCAAACAAGCGCCCAATATCAAACAAATAGAGATCTGTTACAACCCGACTAATCCAGTCGCCAAGCCTTTCTACAGTCAGTTTGGTTTTGAAGAAGTTGGTCTGGATGAAGATGGTGAAGATATGTTGGCAATCATCGAACTCTAACGCAGATACCATGAAAAAGGGGTCAGCACAGCTAACCCCTCTGATTCAGAATTTGAAAAACCGTAATGGTCGCGTCTAGCTCCCTCTATCGGTCTTTCATTTTGCGTTTGTTACAGCAAGCAATAATTCGAGCTCTTCAGGTGTCAGTAAGTCTTTGTTTTTCAGGACTTCACTTTCTTCTAAAGAAAGCCGCGTCTGGCTTATTAAGTATTTTTTTTGAGTTGGCGTCAGATCCTTAAGCGAATCTATCAACTCTTTAAAATTTGTGTTGTTCATAGCCTAGCATTTCCAATTAACGTAATATTTTTTATTGTTTTGTCACTAATCCATGTTGGATAAGTAATCAGTTATCTGTTGGTTTATCGTAACCAACTCTTTATTAACTATAGCCAGATCCCCGCTATCTGGTGCGATATTATCTCTTGTGTGCTCCTCTATATTGTTAAGTGCTGATACTGCTGACTCCTCTCCAAAGCTTGAAAGGATGCCTTTTAGACTGTGTGACAGTAGGAACAACTCAGGCCAATTTTGGTCTTGGTTAAGCTGATTAATACGGTCCAATCCATCTTCGTAGTCTTCCATATAGGTTGAGAAAACAGCAAAGATAATATCGACATCGTTGTCCATATAAGTATTGAGTACTTCGAAATTGATCATTGCTCATCTCCACTGTGTGGCTTGTAGGTTAAAAGGGGTTGGCAACTGGGACGAGTAAGAGCCGGACAGGTAATCTTTGAGCCAGTTAGACCAATTGGGTGGTAAAGGACGCTGAGAAAGAAACTCAATGCTCTCGTCCAATATAATATCTGTTGCATCAATGCTGTTATCAGAGAGTTTTTTGAGGCGCATTTCAGTTGAGAACGGGTATCTATCCCTCAAGCGCTTGTCGTTGTTGTCTCCTTGAGCGCTTTGCTTCATCGGCACTCCAGACTTTGCCGCGAGTAGTGCCAGTAAGCTCTGTTTAATTGCGAATTCACCGAAGAAATCCATCAATGGAATCGCTTGTTTTAGCAAGGGCAACGGGGTTTTATTTGGCGTTGCATAGTAGTAGCTGAGAGACTTCATCAGCTTTCTGTGCGCGTATTCTGGTCGCGCTTCAAGCAACAACAACTTGCATTGCATCATTTGCTTGAAGGCCGCTAAATCGACTTGCTGATTTCGGTTCAGTTGTTTCTCTGCCAGTAAGCAAAATTCATTCAGTTTTATAAGTACTTTTTTCTTCTCGTTGGCACTCGAAAGCGTCTTGAAGTGTTCATTAATTAAATCAACATACGAATTCATCGCAGACAACCAGAGGGTATCAGTTGAAGAGACATTCGAGGCATACAGATACCCAACCTCGTATAGCCTTTCTATCTGTCCAAGCTTGGATACTATTCGAGAAACAGTGACCATACGTGCGCTACTGCTTGGTGTAAGCTCAAACGCTCGGTTTGCCAGAATGGACGCATTATTGTGCTGGCCAAGTGTTTCGTATAAACCAACGAGATTATCAATTGCTCTCAAACAAAGAGGGTTATGCGTGACATAGTTTGCCAACACATCCACCGCTTCTCTGATCTTTCCTTGTCTATGGAGTAAAAAGGCTTCGGCGCAGATCCGGCTCGCGTGCTCTTTGTCATTGCAGAAGGGAAGGAAGTTCTCAAGCACATCAAACTGCTGAGTCTCGACCAAGGTATCGATAAGCAGTGATTCTACACAAACGCTCGTCGCATACTTTTTATGTAGGCGCGCTACTTCAGCGAGAGTGAGTGTACTACATTTACCCAGTGATTGACGTACTTCCGCAAGGTTATGCTGCTCTTGTAATGCAGCAAGCATCTTGTTCTTCAACGCTTTGGTTTGAAGTGGTTTGGTAAGAAGGTGTCTTACTCGGCCAGAGAGGGCAGTCAGTACCGTTTCCTGCGTAGCGTCACCAGATATCATAAGAACCGCAGTGGTGTCCGAGATTAACTTGGCTCGGCTCATCAAATTGATCAAATCAAGCCCAGTCAACTTAGTCGATAGGTGATAGTCCATCACAATAAATGAGTAAAAGCGTGTTTTCACCGCGTTCAATGCTTCTTGAGCGCTATTCACACAAGTGATGTTCGACAATTTTGCCCCGAGCGAAACCAGTTGATGCTTGATCAACGTCGCTGATGTTGAGCAGTCATCAATGACTAAAATGCTGATGTTATCGACTTCGATCTTCCCTGCGGTCAAACTTCTACCTATTTATACGGATTAGCACACTCTAAAATAAAGTTAGTCATCAGTTTGCATAAAGGCAAGTGGTTTTTGCGACAAAGAAGGGGCGATATGCCCCTCATCAACTTTTGTAGTCATTAACTCTGTTCTGCGTCACTTTCTAACCGTTTTAATAGCTCGTTCGCCTTTTTCATTGCACGCCTTGCACTCTTGGATTTTCGTTTATTCAGCAAGATATCGGAAAACTGAAGGTATTTATCAGCAGTTTGGAACCTAAGGTCGTTAATGTCTTGAAAACCAGGCGGAAAGTTCTCGGCAAACGCGTCAATGTCTTTTACTAACTTATCGAGATTTACAGTCGTGCGAGCCTGTTTTAGGCGGTAGTGCAGCCCTTCAAACTCTTCTTGATAGAGAAGGCGGGCGGCATCCGAGGGGAAAGCAAGTGGGTTAGTGCTGTCTTTGGCTGTCTCATACAGCTTCATTTCCAACACGGCATCTTTCATCGCATTGCTGAAAGCCAAGTTTTCTTGGTGTTCTTCAGATTCAGAAAAGAACGTATTTCCAACCTTAATCAAGGTAACCAAAGCGGCAGCATCTCTCAGTTGAAGTGCGTCATTCAAATGCTGCCCAAATACTTCACTAGCCAGAGAGCTTGGTGTGAATGGGTATTCTCGGTGGATCTCTTGCAGCTCTTTCTTGAGATCATAGATCGATTTCTCACCTTCAACCTGAGCATAAACGGATTTTTCTAAGTGGCTGTTTATCTGACGTGCAATCGAAAGAAGCGTTGAATGTTTACTTGATTGAATATCCAATGCCAACACTTCAATTTTGTGTGAGTCAGGGTAGTAAACCTTTGCTTGTTGCAAGATGGATTCAATTTGATCGTAATTTGGGTAAGTGGTGACATCGGAATTCAGTACATCATCAATTTTCGACTCAAACTCGCCCAAGAGGTGGGGCTTATACAGGCGTAGGAAGCCCGCCTCAATCACAGGGTGTAGCCCTTGTTTGTCATCTATTAATGCTTTTGTGTCTTCTGGTAATGTATTGAGTAACTGTTCGGCCAACTCGATCGTTTGCTCTTTCTCTGCCAGTGCTAGGTTTAGTTTGGAGATCGTACCTTGTTGCTGTTGATAGAACATGCCAAGTGCCGCCAATAAAGCGACACTAGCAGCAATACCAGAGTACAAAGGCCAACGGTTTCTATTGAGTCGCGCTTTTATGCCAACACAGTTCAAGCCTTGAGGTACGGTTCCTGTTGCAAAAGCATTAGCGAATAGACTCCACTTTGAGAAAGGTAAATTAGTTGGCTTCCTCACTTTAATGCCTTTTTTCAACGCTTCATCGGCAGGAGTTCGACCATAAGGATGCTTGCAGCTTAAAAGCTCAAAAGTAATGCAGAAGAAGGCAAAAAGGTCGTCACTGAATTTAGGCTCTTTACCTGATAAAATGTCTAATGACGCATAATTTGGCGTATAGCCAAGTGTGTCTGTATCTTGGGACTTGCGCTTAGCGGCGTATTGGTCATGCTTTAATTGCTGAGTTTTCGATACACCAAAATCTAACAGTTTTACCTTTCCCTCTGACGTTAGGATGATGTTGGCAGGTTTTAAATCGGCATGAACGACGCCGAGTGAATGCGCATACGACAACGCGTCCAGTGTTTGATTAAGAATCGATAGGGCAGCGTTGTATCTTAACCCGTCCGGTCGAGAGCGTTGAATTATCCCTTCCAAAGTTTCACCATCAACGTACTCCATAACAAGGAAATAAATGTCACCATCAACACCAAAGTCGTAAACGCGGATAATATTCGGGTGGCTTAACTTCTGAGTTTGTTGTGCTTCACGAATCAGCATGCGTGCGGTCTCAGGCTGCGAGGCATACTCATTCTGGAGAACTTTAAGTGCGACATATGGAGTATCGGAACCGGACGATTCGAGGATCTTGTCTTTCGCTAAAAAGACATCACACAAACCACCATGACCAATTAAAGACTCGATTTCATACCGGTTTTTGATTGTCTCACCGAGTAAAGAATCAGGACGCTTTTTATGAGCGCTGTTCTCGAAGTTAGAGTGAGGGTTACCCACTGGTGGAATAGTGTTTTGATTATGAGACACTTTTGTATTTGTCTCATTATTATTTTGGGCTGAGCCTTCATTATTTATATTACCCATCTTGTCGTTTGTATTTTCTCTTTTTTGAGTCTTTACAATTTTTGTTTTATCACCATTCGAATCTTTATTTATAGAATTGTTTTTACTTTGGTCGTCCATCACGAGCCTCCATATAAAATGATGGTGTGAATATATAATTCATCAACTAATGAAAAATAGTTAAATGTTGATTTCTCGGTAAAGCTAACATCGGTTTTTTGACGAATGAAAAATTTAGCGTCAAAAATTTGAACCTCGTTGTATATTTTGTTCTGGGTAATAATCCTCGATTGCTTTGCTGTAAATTTAATTCATTATTCCGTTCGTGAAATCTAATTATTATTTGATTAGGCATTATTAACTTTAGTGTTAATAAGATGTCGCCTAACTATTAAGAACTAAATTTATATATTAAGCAGTTCCTTTGGCGAGGTTTACATGACGTTGGTTTTAACCATTACGAGCTTTCATAAGTTCACACCAGAGATAGACAACGAATTCATTTTTGACGCGACAGGCGAGCATGAGAAAGTCAGTTTTGGTCGCTCAGAACAGTGCGATTGGACGTTGCCAGACCCTGAAAGAGTCATTTCAGGTAAGCATGGAGAGTTGATCAAGTTTGGTGACAAATATTTGATTAAAGACCTCTCCACTAATGGCACTTTTGTAAACAACGCAGTCAGCCCTGTTGGTCAAGGAAATGAATTAGCACTGAATCATGGTGATGTAGTGACCCTCGGCGATTATCAAATTCAAGTCAACCTTGAAGAGCGTCGAATTGACGACTCTTTAAATGAGGCTAATAAAATCAATGAAGTAGGTGAGAAAGTTGCTATTGAAAACTTGGCTCACGACAACTTTGGTTTGAATGCCTCAGATCTATTAAAAGAGAGCGTTTCTTCCGAGTTTCAACTAGATATCGGTCTCATGGATGACTTTTTAGATGCACCTACATCCCACTCTCAAGATGACCGAGAAGAAGAAAAGCTGCCTTCCCATACTCCAATCTCACATGAGTTCGATGAGAAAAATGCACAGGCTTTTATTAGAGGTTTGGGTATCAACCCAAATATGGTCCCGGATGAAGGCAGTGAGCAATGGTTTGAGCAGTTAGGTCAATCGTTTTCCCTGATGCTATTAGGCTTAATGGAAACATTACACAATCGTGCCGAGTTTAAACAAAATAATCGTTTGAATCATACGGCATTTAGAAAATCTGAAAATAACCCGTTAAAGTTCTCTGCTAATTTAGAAGACGCAATTCATAATTTATATAATCGCCAGTCGGCAAGTTTTATGCGAGCTGATATTGCGATAAAAGAGGCATTCTTTGATATTGAAAATCATGAGCGTGCCTTAATGAAAGGTGTCGAGGGTACTGTATCAAGTGTTATGTCATTAGTAGAGCCAGCAACGATTTATTCTGATGCGATGTCCAATGATAGTATCTTAAATAAATTAATTCCGGCGAGAAAATATGCATGCAGTTGGAAAAAATTTGAAGGTATTCATCATCAATTGACAGATGAAGTTATAAATAAAGAATCGCCATTTTATTTAGAAGATTTTGCAAAGCATTATGAAAGTGCGCTAAAAGCTAAAATTTAAGGGATGATGATGAAAGCGACAATGAAAACTCTAGTTCTATTTTTAACTGCACTACTTGCGGGCTGCTCCGCTGCAAACCTTTTGGTTGCCCCTTACGCTGATTTAGAGCTAGCTGCAAAACACAACATCAACCCTGATTCAAATGGCAGACCTTCTCCAGTCGTTATTTATGTGTTTGAGCTCACTTCTTCGACGGTGTTTGAAAGCCAAGATTTCTTTTCAATATACGAAAACTACGACACAGTTTTGGGGCCAGATTTAGTGAACAAATATGAGATATCGCTAACGCCTGGCCAAGAAGAGGTTTATCACGCAAGTATGTCTGCTAAGACGAAATATCTCGGCTTAGTTGCGGCTTTTCGAGATATAGAAAACTCAAATTGGCGACAGGTGATTAAGGTTGATCAAACCGGGTACAACACCTACCAAATTCAACTAGACGATTTGTCTTTGTTCGTTAACTAATCTTGATTGGTGATAAAACCATGACACATTACTCCCGCACAGCATGGTGTGAGGGGATGTTTTTACGTCCTCAACATTTTCAACAAAGCGAACGTGCGATAGAACAAGAATTCAAGGGGCTAAATCGCTTTCAACACCCTTATAATTGGGGCGTTTACAAAGTCCGTGTTAACTCAAACAGCCTTAAAGAAGGGCTGGTGGAAGTTGAGAGTATAGACGCAATTCTGCCTGATATGACGGTCGTCCAGCTACAGAGTACGAACGCTGAGCTCAGCCCTTTGAGCATTGAAAAAGGTACGCAAGGCACGCTCGTTAAGTTAACCGTGCCGGCGAAGAGCTTGAAAGAAAAAATGGTCGCTGATGTTAGCGAAGGCTTGGTGTCGCGATATTTGTTGAAAGATATTGATGTTATTGATGTTCAGACAGGTCAAGACGAAGAGTGTATTCAAGTCGCATCATTGAACATGGCGTTGAAAGCGAACAATGAAAAGCTTTCTGGTTTTGTTGAATTGCCTATTCTAAAAATTAAAGAGGTAACAAGTGAAGGTGTTGTTATCTTGGATGATGAATTCACGCCACCGAACCTAAATGCGCTTAATGATCAAGCCATGATGAGCTGTCTTAAAAACGTCTCTGCAATGACTAAGATTCGTGCTGATGTCGTCTCTCAACGCCTGCTTCAAGGAAAGATGGCTTCTGCATCAGCGGTGGATTTCATCATGCTACAAATGCTAAACCGATATGAGATGGTTCTTAAGCACCTAGGAAAATTAGATCAAATTCATCCGCTCGAGCTTATTACTTTATTGAAGGGCTACGTCGGCGAACTCTCGACATTTTCAAGCAAGACGAAACGTATCCCTGCGTTGTCTGATTATGATCATATAAACCTGACTCCTGTTGTTCAGGAACTTAACCAAGTGTTAAGCCAATATTTAAGCGTTGTACTCGACCAGACCGCTAATAAGTTACCGTTAGAGGCTCGCCAACTCGGTATACACGTCACACCATTACCAGACAAGCGACTACTTGATTCCAGTCAGTTCGTATTGGCTGTTAAGGCTGATACGAGCACTGACGAGATTAGACGATTGGTACCTGCGCAACTTAAGTTTGGGCCAGCAGAACAAATTCGTGACCTCATTAACAACCAGATCAATGGCATCAATGTTGCGCCACTCAATATTGTTCCGAGGCAGATTCCTTATCAAACCGGGTACGTCTATTTTGAAGTCATCAAAAAAGGACCTTTCTGGAACCGGTTAAAAGAGAGTGGTGGCATCGCTCTACAGTTATCTGGCCAATTTCCGAATGCAGATATTGAGCTTTGGAGCATTAACCAATAACGGGTGAAGTCACTATGGAACAGACAATTATTAAGCCAACGCCAGGTGGAAGGCCAGTAGCCAAAGTATCTCAGCCACAATCGGCAGACAGCACCGTGGTGATTTCAAAAAGCACCGAGGTTGTGAACAATGACACGGTAGTCGCCTTTGGCACTAACCCAATACTGGCGGAGGCTAATGGCATCCTTTCTATCATTGGTCAGATAAGAGCAACGGCGACGCACTCTGATGTGTTCTTTTTAAAAGAAACGTTAGCGCAGAAATTAAGAGATTACGAGAATCGACTACGTCAGAAAAATATTAACTTAGAAACGATAGATACGGCACGTTACTGTTTGTGTTGTGCAATTGATGAAGCGGTATTGAATACAAATTGGGGTAGCCAATCTGCTTGGAGCCACGATTCATTATTAACGTCGTTTTATTCGAGCAGCCAAGGTGGTGAGGCATTTTATCAACACCTTGAGAAGTGTATGTCTTCTACTGAGTCTCATTTAGATCTTCTTGAATTAATGTATGTCTGCTTGTCCTTGGGCTTTGTTGGTCAATATCGACTAGAGAAGAACGGACTCGAAGCACATCGTCGTTTAAGAAAGCAGGTGATGGCGACGCTCAAGAATCATGGCCGAGGTCTACAGCAAGGCTTGAATGATAATGTCGAAGCCCGTCTTCTTAATGGTGCGCAAATCTCTGAACGAGCGCCTTTGTGGGTTGTTTGCTCGGTCACACTTGCTTTGTTGGTGTGTATTTTTATGTACTTTAGTTATGACCTTAACAAAGCCTCCAACCAAACTTTTACCAACTTGATCAACTTGATCGCTCCGGTACAAGTTGAATCAACGGTTCAAACTGATTCTCAAGTTACCGATATCGCTGAACGCATTTCCATGTATCTCGCAACAGAAATCAGCAAAGGTTTAGTCACGGTCGATGCGCTTCCAGACCGAGTTCGAATCTCCATCAAAGCTCAAGATCTCTTTGAGTCTGGAAGTGCCGAGGTTGTTGAGTACATTCAACCCGTGATATCCAAATTGGCTCGAACCTTAGAGGCGACAGAAGGGAAAATTTTGGTCACAGGACATACCGACGACAAGCCAATTTTTACCAGCAAATATCCTTCCAACTGGCACCTGTCTCTGGCAAGAGCTACCGCAATGTCTGAGCAGTTGATTGCGAATAGTGCTTTAAAGGGACGTGTGTTGCCTGAGGGGTTAGGGGACGCGAGGCCGTTGGTAGATAACACTAGCGACGAGAACCGAGCGCTTAATCGCCGAATCGAAATTGATCTAATGGTTGCGAACTAAGGAAAGTGAGATAAATGAGTATCCGAGAAGTAGGCAAAATCTTTACTCAACGCTGGTTTATTGGCTTAGTTGGTGTCGCTGCTTGTTCAATCTTTATATGGGCTGTTGGGCCACTAATTACCGTTGCAGGTTATGAACCTTTAAAGACGGATTTTCAACGTCTCGTCAGTATTTTGGTGTTGGTTTTCGTTTGGGGGATCTTCAATCTTACGAAACAACACAAGCAAAAAGTAAAAGAAGACGAGAGTATTCAGACTTTGTTAGAAGTTGACTCTCAATCGGATAAAGAAGCCGCTTCTGAAATCAATGTCTTGCAAGATAGGATTGAACAGGCAATTAAAGTCGTGACTAAAACGCATAAAGGAAAACGCAGCCTTTATGAATTGCCTTGGTACGTTTTGATTGGTCCTCCTGGTACGGGTAAAACAACGGTTCTCAAGCAGTCCGGCTTGGAATTTCCTTTGGCTGAGTCAATGGGTACAGATTCGGTCGCTGGGGTTGGTGGCACTCGACATTGCGATTGGTGGTTCGCGAACAAAGCGGTGTTAATTGATACTGCAGGGCGCTACACCACGCAAGACAGTCAGGAAAAGGTCGACTCAAAGGCTTGGCACGGCTTCCTTGGACTACTTAAAAAATACCGAACTCAGAGACCAATCAATGGCGCTATCGTGACGGTGAGTTTGGCCAGCATGATGTCGCAGACTCGCACTGAGCGCAGCTTGCACGCAAGAGCAATTAAGGCTCGTTTACAAGAGTTGAAAAATCAATTAGGCATGCAATTTCCAATCTACGTACTGCTTACTAAGATGGATCTCGTCGCGGGGTTTAATGAGTTTTTTTCTGACTTGAGTAAAGAAGAGCGAGACGATCTCTTTGGTTTTATGTTCCCTCAAGATTGCGAGGATGAGAAAGGCGTTATTTCTCTTTTTAATAAAGAGTTTCATCACCTATTAGAACGTCTTGATGCTCGAATGTTGAGGATCCTTGAAACTGAAGATGATCTTGATAAGCGTGCGCTTATCTTCGAGTTTCCGAAACAGCTGCGTGTACTACAGGCAAACTTAGACGAGTTTTTAACCGATACTTTTGCTCAAAACAGCTTTGAAGAACCGACGCTCATCCGTGGTGTGTTTATGGTGAGTTCGCTTCAAGAAGGGATCCCTGTTAGCCGTTTAATGAATGAATCCACAAGTGGGTTGGGACTTGGCAAGCTTGGGCTATCAATGAACAGTCGAAGTTCTGATAGTTACTTTGTCAAAAACCTATTTGATCGAGTGATTTTCAAAGAGCAATTGCTTGGTACGGTGAATCGTCATTATCAAAAACAGTCTAGTTGGCTTCATCGAGGCGTTTACATCGGATGTGCAGTGGCACTGGCAGGTGCCTCGGGCGTTTGGTTCACCAGTTACCAGTGGAACGTGAACCTTATTAATCAAACCAATAAGCAGACTGACCATATCAACGCAATGATAGGCGCGGATAGCTTGGACTTTGATTCAGATATTATCAGTGCAATAGAAACGCTTGATCGCATCATGATGTTACCGCTCGGTAAACAAAGCGATTATGAAGACGAAACGGCGATCAAAAAGTTTGGCCTATATCAAGGGGATAAGGTCTCTCAAGCGGCGAACAACGCTTATACCTCTGCGTTAAATAAGCACTTTGCCCCAATGGCGCTTCAGAGTTTTGTCTCTGAAATGGAAGGAAACCAAGAGCATCGTCAATATCTATACGAAACACTCAAAACTTATTTGATGCTGTTTAACCCAAATAAATATCAGCAAGAGGAAGTTCTGAGTTGGTTTGGTTTCTACTATGAACGTCATTACCCAGGTGTACTTAATGAGGTGCTAAGAGAGCGCTTAATGACGCACACTCGAAACTTGCTGGACAGCAATGAGCGAGGGCTTTCTTACGACGAATCATCGGTAGCGGAGGCTCGAGAAGTCTTAACACAAATGTCTTTGCCGGAGCGTGCTTACCAACGTATGAAGTTGCAGTTTGCGAAAAGCCATGTGCCTTCATTTAGGTTGACTGACGTTCTAGGGCCGAAGGGTTTAGATCAGTTCGAACGAAACAGTGGTAAGCCACTATCGCAAGGCATTTCCGGTTTTTACACTTACAACGGATTCCATAGCATTTTTCAAATTCAAATTAACCGCACGGTAAAAAGTTTGATGGAGGAAAACTGGGTCTATGGGGACGATTTAAAAGCGCATGAAATTGACCATGCAAGCGCTATTCGAGGTGTACAAGAGCGCTATTACCAAGATTATATCAATGAGTGGAAAAACCTGATTGAAGACATCCAGCTTAAACAGGCGCCAAGTTTAGAGTTGGCTTCCGCTCAGGCGAGGGTGCTCTCTGGTGTCGAAAGGCCAATTGAATCACTACTGCGTGCGATTCAAAAAGAAGTGGGCTTAACGAAAGTGGTTTTGTCAGAAAACCAAAAAGCCGCTTCTGAAGTTGCGGGAAATGTAGCCAAGGTGAAGTTTTCAAACACGGCTGACAAGCTCGATCTGTATTTACCTGAAGAAAATGCATTTAACGTAGCCTTGCCCGGGAAAGAGGTGGAGCAACACTTTACTGAAATTCTACGTTTGGATGAGCAAGATTTTGACGACATTCAGCAAGCAATGGTTAATCTGCGTTCTTACTTGTCTGATCTATCAAGCTCAGGGAACAATCAAAAGATTGCTTACAAGAGTATTCTGGATGGAACGGTTACCCAAGATGTAGCAGTTTCTTTTGAGCGGGCGCGAGAGTTGCTACCAAAGCCCTTTAATCAATGGTTAGGTGAGTTGTCTCAAGAGTCAGTGAAATTTGCTGAGAGTGGCTCTAAAGATCACCTAAACCAACTTTGGCAAACGCAAGTAGTAAAACCGTATCGTCGTTCTATCGCGGGACGTTATCCTTTTGTTTCAAATGCGGCCAAGGAAGTGCGACTTAAAGATTTTAAACGTTTCTTCGGCTACGGAGGAACGATGGACTCTTTCTTTAAAGAGTATCTCGAACCATTTGTGGACACCTCCTCTAGACGCTGGAAACTTGAGAAAGAAATCGGTGTGAGACCTGAAACATTAGCGGTGTTTCAACAAGCAAAGCGCATTAGACAAACCTTCTTTGAATCTGATAACTCGCTGAGAGTCGAGTTTGGAATGAAGCCAGTCTATCTAGACCAACATATCACTCGCTTTGTATTGGAGTTAGGTGAACAAGACCTCGTTTATAAACATGGTCCAGCACGTGCTAAATCGTTAAGTTGGCCAGCAGGTCAAGATCAAACTCGAATCGTATTTACGCCGCCGGAATCAAAGCGAGAAATTGCTCATACATATGAAGGTGAATGGGGCATCTTTAGATTGCTAGACCAATCGCTTAAAGCGCGTCCGGAGTCACGAAAAGACAACATCGTGATGATTGATCTCAATGGTAATAAAGTTCAGCTGGAGCTGATCCCTTCGAGCACGGTAAACCCATTCTGGTCAAATGAAATGGAGAGGTTCCGATGTCCACAAACGCTTTAACTTCTTCTTGGGGATACATAGGGAAAATGCCGGCTAAAGGGGATTTCGTTAAAGACGGTTTGTCCCAAGAATTTACTGGTCGTTGGCACGACTGGCAGCAAGCAGTGATTGCCGTTAGCCGTGAGCAACTGGGGGAAAATTGGAGCGAGTATTTTTTGACTGCTCCTATCTGGCATTTTGCGCTTGATGTTTCTTATATGGAAGACGCCACTTATATCGGCAGTGTCATTCCGAGCGTGGATTCGTCAGGTCGCTATTTCTTTTTTACGGTGGCGCGCGCAGTACAGGGACCTGCGGTGAACTATTGGCAACAGAGTGACTGGACACAGCATAGCCAAAACCTTGCAGTTGCCGTATTGAGTGATGAATTTGTTTTCGATGCATGGGCACAAGGGCTGACAGACTCTGACAATCTATCTGCCGAAGAAGCAGGTGTAAGCCAAGTTCCAACGATGGTTTATGAAAGTGAACTGTCCGTCATTTATCAGCGTTCGTCGCAGCTATCAGTGAACAGCCTCTTGAATCGAATGATTGGTAAGGACTACAAAACGCCTTGCTTTTGGTGGACAGACGGTTCGGACAACATCGAACCGTGCATGTTGGTGACATCTGGCTTGCCCTCGATAGGACAATATTCCGCAATGCTAGACGGCAATTGGCAAAAGTGGAACTGGTAGGAAGCGAAGAATGAATTGGAATTACTTTACTTTTGCTAAGACGCACCCAGGCAAAGTGCGACCTTATAACGAAGATGCCTTGCTTGAGATGTCTGAAGCTGGGCTTTGGGTTGTAGCGGATGGAATGGGTGGACACAGTGCGGGGGATATTGCGAGTCAGATGTTAGTGGATCGTATTGCTCGCCATATTAAAGACAGCAAAACGACGAATATCGATGAACTAAGAAAGGTTGTCCAGCAAGCAAACAAAGAGATTTTTGATTACGCCCAAGCCCACTTAGAGGGCAAAACCATGGGAACGACTCTTGTCTTATTGTTTGTGCAAGATGGCTACTTCCACTGTTTATGGGTAGGAGACAGCCGCATCTATCAACTCAGAGAAGGTCGCTTCTCCCAAAAAACCAGAGATCACAGTCAAGTCATGGATTTGGTTGAGCAAGGTCTATTGGCTTTTGAGGATGCAGAGTCACATCCACTGGCTAATGTCATTACACGAGCGATTGGTGTGGACGAAATAGTCACGATAGACCAAGTATCAGGCCAGCTTGAAGACGGAGACCAATTTCTTTTGTGCAGTGATGGATTATCAAAAGAACTCACCAACGATGAGATGCACAAGACACTTTATGCAGACTCGGTTAATCAGGCGGGCTTAGCTTTGATGCATTCTGCATTAGTGAGAGGTGCGAGTGACAATGTCACGTGTGCTTTGATCAAAGCCTGTTGTGAGAGAAGCGAGCTAGACGGACGAACACAAGACGATGCCACTATCCCAGTATTCTTGAGGAACAAGGCGAATGGTTGATCCAAAAAGTGTATCTGACTCTAGCAGGGTATTCGATTGGTTGGCTCCGGTTCTATTGCCAGTATCAGAAGAGCGCCCAACAGGTGTAGATCCGCGTGAAGACGTGTCACCTCAATCAGCATACTACCGTTTAAAAGACAGTCGAATGGCGGCACGTAATGCTGAGCGCAATGCGATTATCGAAGAAGAGAGCATATTAACGCACACTAACTTGTGGCGTGTCTTTATTGACGAGGTTCCGGATATTCTTTCTCGCCAATCAAAAGACTTAGAATTTGTTGCATGGTTAATCGAAGCCCTCACGCGTCTTTATGGATTTCGTGGCATGGGGGTTGGCTATGAAATTGCCTCAAACTTCATCGACAATTTTTGGGAACAACTGTATCCAATGCCTGATGAAGACGGAATGGAGACGCGTATCTCTTCCATTATTGGCCTAAATGGTATCGATAGTGAAGGAACGTTGATTTTTCCTTTAGCATCCATTCCCCTTACTGACATGGGGGTAGAGCAACCGTACGCCTTTTGGGAATATCAGCAAGCGATTGAGTTAGAGAGACTTGATGAAGACAAGCGCCGCTACAAGGTTGAGCAGGGTGCTGTTGAAATGTCCAAGATTAACGACACGGTGAAATCTACATCTGATGAGTTCTATCGTGAACTTATCTCTGACCTTGAGTTTGCGATGGCTGCGTTTAGCCAATTTAGTCAAAAGCTTGATGATGCGGTAGGGGACGTTACACCGAGCTCATACATCTCCAAGAAACTAGATTCAATACATTCGGCATTAAGGCATCTGTTGGGCGTTCGTTTTCAAGCTCCATCAGAGGTGACTGAAGTTATCCAGCTCGAACCGACTGAGGATGAGGAAGCACCAACGGTACAGAACCAAAACGGCGCTTTATTGATGACAAACATGCAATCGCGTGAACAGGCGATTGAGCAGTTACAAAAGGTGGCAGACTTCTTTAGAGAAAGTGAGCCTCATTCACCAGTTTCTTACTCCATCGAACAAATCATTCGTTGGTGTGGAATGCCTCTGCCGGAATTACTGGCGGAATTGATCTCCGACGGAGATGCAAAGAGAAGCTATTTCCGTTTAGTTGGCATAGCAGAACAAAATGAAAATTAAGAAAGGGAGAACGGTATGACGAGTATCCACTCGAAACTGTCACGAGTAAGGAAGCCTCGTGTTCACATTACCTATGATGTTGAAACTGAAGGTACAACGCTGAAAAAAGAGCTTCCTTTTGTTGTTGGTGTAATGGGCGATTTCGCAGGACAAAATACGGAAGCGCTGAAGCCACTCAAAGACCGTCGCTTTATTCAGATCGACAGAGATAACTTCGATGACGTTCTAAAGAAAATGAACCCATCAGTGAAGTTTAAGGTTGCCAACAAACTCGCGAAAGATGACTCTCAATTTGAAGTTGATCTGAGCTTCAAGTCGATGCAAGACTTTGAGCCAGCAGCGATCGTTAATCAAGTTGACCCACTGCGCCAGTTGATGGAAACACGCAATAAGCTACGTGACCTAATGACCAAGGTGGATCGTTCAGAAGAGTTGGAAAATATCCTTGAAGATGTCTTAAACAACACGGATAACTTAACCAAGCTGGCAGGCGAGCTAAAACTAGGTGACGCTCACCCAACGGATAATCCAGAGGGGGTGAAGTGATGACAACGCAAATTGAAAAGCAGCTTGATCCTACCGTTGGTGAGCAGACTTCCTCTTTTCTAGAGCAAGCGATTGGCGCAACTAAGCAAACAGAAGCTTCGCGTGCTGAAGAGCTGATTAAGACGTTAACTGAAGAGGCAATGAAAGGCACGGTCTCATGGAATAAGAACCTAACCGTGACTTTCCGTGAAGCGATCAACTTACTCGATCGTCAGATTTCTGAACAGCTGTCTGAAGTCATGCACCATCCAGAACTGCAAAAACTTGAAGGATCTTGGCGTGGTTTGAACTACCTAGTAATGAACTCAGATACTAGTTCGACACTCAAAATACGCATGATCAGCATGACGAAGAAAGAGCTTCATAAAGATTTGAGTAAAGCGGTTGAGTTTGATCAAAGCCAGATCTTCAAAAAAGTTTATGAGTCGGAATTCGGCAGTGCCGGTGGTGAGCCATATGGTGCATTGATTGGTGATTACGAATTTACGAATCACCCAGAAGACATTGAATCACTTCGCTTAATGTCTAATGTGGCCGCGTCTGGTTTCTCTCCATTCTTATCTGCGGCTTCACCTGCATTGTTTGGTTTTGATGAGTGGACAGAGCTTTCTAAACCTCGCGATTTGGACAAAGTTTTCGAATCACTGGAATATGCTCAATGGCGTTCTTTCCGAGAAAGCGCAGATTCTCGTTTTGTAAGCTTAACCATGCCAAAAGTATTGGCGCGTTTGCCTTATGGACAAGCAACTTCGCCGGTGGAAGAGTTTGGCTTTGAAGAGTTTGACGTTGACTCAGTGTCGGGTATTGCAACGAATGCTGAACATAATGATTACTGTTGGATGAACTCTTCTTATGTGCTGGGAGCTAAGCTTACCGATGCATTCTCGAAATATGGCTTCTGTACCGCTATACGTGGTGCAGAAGGTGGTGGCCGAGTAGATAATCTACCGACGCACTTCTTCATGAGCGATGACGGCGACCCAGATATGAAATGCCCGACAGAAATTGGCATTACGGACCGACGCGAAGCGGAACTAGGTAAACTTGGTTTCCTTCCTTTGTGCCACTATAAGAATACCAACTACGCGGTTTTCTTTGGTGCACAAACCTGCCAAAAACCAGCCAATCACGATTCTCCTGATGCGACTGCGAATGCGGCCATTTCAGCACGCTTACCTTACATGATGGCAACGTCACGTTTTGCTCATTACTTGAAGGTCATGGCGCGCGATAAGATTGGTAGCTTTATGGAAGCTGAAGACGTGGAGTCGTGGCTAAACCGCTGGATCTTAAGCTACGTGAATGCCTCAGAAGGTGGTGGTCAAGAAATCCGTGCGAAATACCCACTTGCCGATGCTCGTGTTCAGGTGAAAGAAATTCCGGGTGCGCCAGGTTCCTACAATGCTGTGGCATGGTTGAAGCCTTGGCTGCAAATGGAAGAGTTGACCACGTCATTACGCCTGGTCGCAAAGATCCCTCAATCGGGTGGCTAAATAATAGGTGGTTGGCCTTTGGGTCAACCACTCCTTCCACGCTTGGGAAGAGAGATTGAGTATAAAAAATGACGATTTGGAATGGTTAACGATATGACATTGAATTTCTTAGACCCAAGTGAACTGAAACACGAGTTCAGTCCACTTGGGTGTGCGGAACTTGATAGTCACTGGGTTACCCAGTTTGTCGAGTCAGTAGATTCAATACATTCGGCAAAAATTTGGCTAGAGGGAACAAAGAGTTCAACTGTTGATGATTTTCGATATAGCGTGTTGATGGCAATCGATCAGATTGACCAAATATTGGAAGAGCAATTGAATGAGATTATTCATCATCAAGCATTTCAAGCATTGGAAAAATCATGGTTAGGTGTTCGCTATCTGTGTGAGCAAACTGCTAGCCAATCCAGTGAGCCTGTGAAGATAAAAGTACTTTCGGCAACATGGAATGAGGTCAGCAAAGACGCACTGAAAGCCATCGAGTTTGATCAATCTGCGCTGTTTAAATTGTTGTATCAGAATGAATATGGCATGCCGGGTGGTGAGCCTTTTGGGGTGGTGATCGGTGATTACGAACTAAGACATGACCCAGCGAAAAATCACTTTGATCGAGATTTAACGGTGTTAAGTAAGGTTGCGCAAACTGCGGCAGCGGCATTCAGTCCATTCATTCTATCTGCACAGCCAAGTGTGTTTGGTGTTAATCGATTTTCAGAGTTGTCATCGACCACAGATATCGGCGCTCAGTTTGAACAAGTTGAGTACATAAAATGGCAAAAGTTACGAGAATCGGAAGATGCGAAATTCATCGGTGTTGCTGCACCAAACGTGTTGTTTCGCTTGCCTTATACCAGAGACGGTTCTCGTATAGAAGGGTTTGATTTCGAAGAGGCTATAAATGATTCTGAGCGCGAATTGCAGTGGGGAAGTGCCGCTTTTTGTTTCGCTGCGATTGCAATTCGAACGTATCAAGAACATGGCTGGTTTACTCACATGAGGGGCGTTAAGCAAGGCGATTACACACAAGGAGCAATTTTAGCGCCCACGCGAAGTTCAGTGCATTTCACCAGCAGAAATACCCGCGATAGAAGTCCTTTGAACTTAAAAGTTTCAGAGCGCAAAGAAAAAGAAATATCGGATTGTGGGTTTATCACCATGTCACCGGTTGCAGAAACCTACATGGTGGGGATGACATCCAGCGTGTCCATTTATAAGCCAAGACAGTTCGAAGAGCAGCATATCACTATGAACGCCAAGTTGACCTCGATGCTGCAATACACGCTTTGTGTTTCACGAATCGCCCATTACATAAAGGTCATGGGACGAGACAAAATCGGTGGTTATCAAGATGCAGATTCAATCCAACGAGACTTCCAAAAGTGGCTTCATCAATACACAACAGCCTCTGACGAAGCTTCGGATGAACTGAGGGCAAAGTACCCTTTAAATGAGGCAAACATCAGCGTTAAAGAAAAACGTGACTCCCCCGGACACTATTATTCGGTGGTTCATTTACGGCCTCATTTTCAACTCGACCAGATGGTGTCGGCAGTCAAACTTATTACGGAATTATCACCAGAAAAAGTGGTGTAAGGGAAGACAATGAAAACATGGAAAAATGCGCTTTCTGAGGGCAACTTACAACAGGCTATAACACTGATTATCGAAGACATTAAAGCTTCACCAAAAGATGCAGGGTTACGCAGTTCTTTTATTGAACTGTTGTGTATTGACGGTGATTTTGAACGTGCTGACGATCAGCTCATACAGTCGATAAAATTGTTCCCTGAATATTTATCTGGTGCGAGTCAGTTACGCCATATGGTGAAAGCGGCACAAGCGCGAAAAGACTTTACTGGTGGGGCTGCCACTGCACAGTTTATTGAATTTGATCAGCAGGCCAACGAGCTTGTTGTAGACCTTAATTTAGCCATCAAAAATGAAGAGTTTGACCATGGCTATGAACTCGCTCAGTCACTGGAAAACATGCGTGTGCAAAAGCCTTTCCTACAAGGAACTCGAGAGTTTGAGGATGTGAGAGATATTGACGATCGTTTATCCGGATACATCGAACTTTTCTCGACGGCAGGTAACTACTTTCTGGTGCCGATCAAAAACATTAAGCAGCTAGACATAAAACAAGCGAGCTCGATGCTTGAACACGTCTGGCGACCTGTTGAGTTTGACATTGAAGGCTTGGGTGAAGGTGAGGGACATATGCCTCTGACTTACATTGATTCCATTACCGACGCGCAAAAACTTGGCCGAGGAACAGATTGGAGACAATTAGGTGAAAGTGAACTGTTTGTCGGCCTAGGTCAAAAATGTTGGCTTGTCGGTGATAAAGCACTGCCTATCTTTGAGCTGAACACCTTGTCAGAAAGCAAGGCATTGGCATAGAGGTTTTTATGCCATTGGTCGCTTCTTTACTCGACAAGCTTATCGATAACGATCCACATCTTAGAGAAGACAAGGATTTTCCGTTGGGTCAGCAAGCATTGGTCGACAATCTTCTAAGAGATTTGGAGTCCATGCTGAACAGCCGTATCGGTTGGACGGAAATTTCGGATGATCTCAGAGAAGTAAAGTCCTCAATTTTAAATTATGGATTACCTGACTTTTCGTCTATGCCATACAGCAGCAAGCAGGGGCAAGATCAACTGTGTGAGATCGTTCGTGATGCGATTTTAGAGTTTGAACCTCGCCTAGAAAGCCCGAACGTTAGCATTCTAGATGAAAAGAGTGCAGTAGACAGAACCTTGAGACTAAAGATCAGCGCGACTTGTCTGATTGGCAATAACACACACGAAGTGACATTTAACTCAGAAGTAGAACCCGTAAGTTTAGGCATGAAGTTGAGCAGAATGAAATGAGTGACGAGTTCCTTAAGTATTACAACCGAGAGTTAGCTTACTTACGCCATAAAGGGCAAGAGTTTGGCGAGCAGTACCCCAAAATTGCTTCTCGATTGGGGATCAGTGAAGAGCAAGTCGATGACCCTCATGTGGAGAGGCTTCTTGAAGGCTGCGCTTTCATGACAGCTCGTATACGTCAAAGTCTCGATAACAGTTATCCGCAGTTTACAGAATCTTTGATGGGGCAATTGCATCCGGATTTTCATGCGCCAATCCCTTCAATGTCGATTATTAAAATGAAATGTAATGAGTCGACCTCTGCTCCCATTGATGTTTCTAAGGGGGAAAAGGTGATGGTTGGCGCGCCGGGTTACAAAGAATGTGAATTCAGAACGTGTTATGAGACAAGAATGTATCCCTTCGATATATCGGCAGGAACTTTTGAAAATGCCCCGATACAGCCGATTGGCTCTCCTTGGGAGCGTTCGTCTAAATCTGTACTTAAGGTAAAGATTAATGCTAATGACGGTGAGTCTGCATTAAGTGAGGTGGGAGTCGAGACGCTCAGATTCTACATCAATGGCCAAGCACAGTTTACTCAACGGTTATATCAGCTATTGTTCCAAAGCCTAATCGGGATCTCTGTCTCGGTGAATGGTTGTGAGCAGGCTTCGTATACTCCACGTCACCGCCAAGCTGTCGGTTTTATAGATAGTCAACAAGTCGTGCCCTACAGCAAGCGAAGCTTTTCTTCCTCGAGGATGTTGGTGGAATATTTACATTTCCCTGAGAAGTTTATGTTCTTTGATGTCGTTGACTTAAATCTCGAAAAGTTAGGTATTAACGAGGAGTTGGAACTCAACTTCTACTTTGACTGCAATGATGACTGGCTGCCAAAGCAAGTTGACAAAGACAGTGTGTTATTAGGTTGTGTTCCCATCATCAATCTGTTCAAAACCACAATGGAGCCAAAGCGACTAGAGCCAGCCGAGTACGAATACCAACTGTCTCCACAATACCAAGAAGCAGAGAGCAACGAAGTGGTGTCTATTTCGAATGTCACGCTTAGAAATTGGAATAAAACATACGAGAACTTGCCCAGTTATTTTGCCGGTGAACACACCCATTACATGAACAAAAGCGAGATTTTTTGGGTCATGAGGCGAGAGGATAAGAATTGGGCAGGTGGGTTCGATGAACCGGGCCGAGAAAGCTACATTTCATTCGTGGATAAAAAGCACCGCCTATTTGCTCCTGAAAGTCGTGAAAACTGGCTGATGTACGTACAGGCGGAATGTTGCAATCGAAACTTACCGCAGAAACTGCCTTTTGGTGGCGGCCTGCCAGAGGTCTCGCTACCGAGTGTTAATGACAATTTTGCTGAGCTTCGATGCCTTGTTTCATTGTCTGAGACGGTGAGGCCGGAAATGGATGAGAGCACGCGTTGGCAACTAACCAAACTGCTTACCCTGACTCATTTTACCGATGAGGACGGACTCTCTACGCTCAAGCAATTACTCAACTTGTATGCGTTTACAGGTACTGCGGAAACGAAATCGCTGATCGATGCTCTCGTAAATTTCGAGTATCAGCAAACAACGGGAAGGGTCAACGAAAAGGGTAAAGTTGGATTTGCTCATGGTGTTAAGCTCATGTTGACCGTCTCTGATCAAATGATATCTAAAGAGCAAGTCTTCCTTTTAGGTTGCGTCTTGTCGGTGTACTTCTCTCAGTTTGCGGAAGTAAACATTTTTACGCAGTTAGAAGTAAAACTTAAATCGACAGGCCAGTTATTTCATCGGTGGCCAGCACTGATCGGAAACAAAGCTTTGTTATGAAACCAGAAGAGTTCTTAATTCAGCTGAAAAAGCGACCGTTGTTCGAAGCGATTCACCTAATCGAGCAAACGTTACTTCGTTCGCAAGCTCAACTAGGTTCGGATGAGTTACCCAAGAAAGAGAAGCTTGAGTTAAAAGTAAACGCCTCATTGGGTTATGAGAATGCACAACTGGTTAATGCGACACTTTCTGAGCATAAATTTTTCCTAGAAACGAACTTGCTTGGCTTAACGGGTGAGCAAGGTGTTTTACCAAGCTACTACAGTGAATTGGCTATCGGGCGTGAAAAGGCCGGTGATGGTGCAATGGTTGATTTTTATAACATTTTCAATCATCGCTTGTTGTCATTGTACTACCGAAGTTGGCAGTTGAGTCAATTTGCGGTGCAAGCACGTGAGCACAATAAGGGCAATCGAGCACCTCTATTGAGCAGTCTTGAAGCGGTAACTGGGCATGAAAAGCGCCTGAACAATTATTATGCAGGATTGTTTGCGCAGAAAGGTCGCGGTAGAGGTGCGCTAAAAGACTTAATTGAACACCTAACAGACTGTGAAGCTAGATTACACGAGCTTCAGGGGCAGTGGATGAGTGTATCGCAAGATGAGCAAACTAAACTCGCTGGGGGATCATCGCCTGAAGGGCAGTTTGCCCAATTGGGGCGAGGAGCTTCTATCGGTGCCAAGGCTTGGAATATCAATGCAGGAATTACGATTGAGCTGTTTCCGACGAACACATTACAGGTTGAGCAATTACTGCCAAATAAATCGAGCTTAGCAACCATAAAGTCAGTTGTGCAGGACTATGTTGGTAAGCATAAGCGCATTAATTGGAAGCTCACGACACGTCATAAACATTTACCTCAAGTTTGTCTTGTTAAAGGTTCTGGTCAATTAGGGATAGGAACCGTTTTGGCAAAACATAAACGAACCAAAGATCGAAAAATAACAATTACCATTTAAGGGAATCAAAATGGCTTTACTCTCACTTTCAGCGTTGGTCGAAAGGTTATCACCTGTTGCACGAGAAACACTTGAGCAAGCAGCCGCTATGGCCAGTTCGCGTACCCACCATAGTATTGAAATGACGCATTGGTTACTCACCATCGTCCAAAATCCCAATCAAATCTATGCTGAAGTGTTCGATAAATTTAATGTCAATGCGCAGGTAGTTGAATCACAGCTACTATCTCAATTAGAAAAGTATAAAACAGGTTGTGAGTCAGTTCCGGGACTTTCAGCACATACAGTTTCGGTGATGCAAAACGCCATGATGGTCGCCACGATTGAGTTTCAAGCAACGGATCTTGATTGTATCCATCTGCTAAGTGCTTATTTGTCCGATGAAAGCTTGGCGAACGTGATGAACCAAGTCAGTACAGAGCTAGACAAAGTAGAGGCGAGTACACTCCTTGGATTATCAGAGGCGAATTCGCCACATCAAGCCGGCGTTACTGGAACTAAAGGGCCGCACGCGGCGTTGGATCAGTTCACCGTGGATCTCACTGAACAAGCAAAGGCAGGGAAGATTGATCCAGTAGTTGGACGAGAGAATGAAATCCGTCTAATGATTGATATTTTGCTTAGAAGGCGTCAAAACAACCCAATTCTGACAGGTGAAGCTGGGGTCGGTAAAACAGCGGTTGTCGAAGGACTGGCTCAAAAGATCGTCGACGGAGATGTCCCTCCAGCGCTAGAAGGCGTTTCAATTAAGTCTCTTGATATGGCTCTGCTTCAAGCAGGAGCGGGCATGAAAGGCGAATTCGAAAATCGGTTAAAAAACGTAATTAAAGAGGTTAACGAGTCTTCCACGCCAATCATCCTTTTCATTGATGAAGCTCATGGTTTGATTGGTGGTGGCGGACAAGCTGGTCAAGGTGACGCTGCGAACATTCTCAAACCTGCTCTGGCAAGAGGTGAGCTGCGAACGATAGCAGCAACGACCTGGGCGGAATACAAAAAATACTTTGAGAAAGACGCAGCCCTGACAAGACGATTTCAAGTCGTCAAAGTGGAAGAGCCAACGCCAGCGGTTGCCGTAAACATGTTACGTGGACTACTGAGTGTTATGGCTGAACACCATGGTGTTTACATCACCAGCGATGCTTTAGAAGCCGCTGTACAGCTCTCCTCGCGTTACATAAATGGAAGGCAGTTGCCAGACAAAGCCGTTTCCGTTTTAGATACTGCATGTTCCCGCGTAGCCTTGAGCCAAAATGCCATTCCGGGGTTGCTCGATAGCAAAAGGAAATCTGTTCAACTTAAACAAGACGAGTTAAAGCAGCTTGAGAAAGAGTTTCAATTTGGCTCGGAGAATACTGAATCAGTCCAGCGCATAAGACGAGATATTGATGAGTTATCTACTCAGGTCTCTGACTTGGAGTTGCAATGGAACAAAGAACAAACGTGGGTTGAACAAGCGATAGCGTTACGCGAAAAAATTGCTCTAGAACCATTAAGTGAAGATAAGAAAAAATTAATGGAAATCGAAAGCGACTTAAACGCGAGTGCGCAGCCTTTAGTGTTTTCCCATGTTAGCGAGGCTCTGATTGCTGAAGTGATATCAGACTGGACAGGGATTCCACTAGGCAAACTGCAAGATGATGAAATAAAAGCCGTTTTAAATCTAAAAGAAAGTTTAATCGAGAGGGTTGTTGGTCAAGACCACGCGCTAGAAATCATGTCTGAGGTGATCAAAACGGCGAGTGCGCAATTGACTGATGAATCCAAGCCAAACGGTGTGTTCCTATTAACTGGTCCAAGTGGTGTGGGTAAAACGGAATCTGCGTTAGCGATTGCGGAAAAAGTGTATGGTAGTGAGGACAACGTTACCACAATCAACATGTCGGAGTTCAAAGAAGAACACAAGGTCTCATTGTTGTTAGGTTCTCCTCCAGGATACGTGGGTTATGGTGAAGGTGGTGTATTAACCGAAGCCGTCAGACGTAAGCCGTATAGTGTAATACTGCTGGATGAAATGGAAAAAGCACACCCAGGAGTTCAAGATATTTTCTACCAAGTCTTTGATAAAGGGATAATTAAGGACGGCGAAGGCAGAGACATCGATTTTAAAAATACGATTATCATCATGACGGCGAATACAGGGACGGATACCACCATGTCACTGTTCGATGACCCAGAACTTGCTCCTGATCCAAGTACACTAAAAGGCGCACTACACGATGACTTACTAAACGACTTTAAGCCCGCCTTTTTGGGAAGAGTGAATGTCCTTCCGTATGTGCCTTTGGATAAGGAAGTACTGGCCCAAATTACACGCCTCAAGCTGAAAAAAGTGTCAGACAGGATCGAAAAACACTATTCGGCTGAACTTCATTTCAGTGACGCCCTTATAACCGACATAGTGAATAGCAGTAACGAGTCTGGGAGTGGGGCAAGAGTCGTGCAAACAACCATTGAAAATACGCTATTACCGAAGGTTTCTCATGAAATATTGAACGCTATTCTTAATGGTAAGACATTTGAAATAATTAATGTCGAAGGTTCTGTTAATTCATTAAATGTCTCACTTGTTTAACACTTTTTCTAAAGTGAAAATTATTTGAGAGTCGCTTCATAATAAACATTTTTGATCAGAAATAGCGCTTAATTAAATTCTTAATTAGAGATATAAAAGAGCGTATTTAAAATGAAGTTTTTGATACATCAATCATTAATTATCAAAATAGAATAGATAATTAAAACATTAAGCAATATGTCATTAATAATGCTATAGGAGATTAGCATGCAGTCTAACACGTATCTTAAATATGCAGATATTAAAGGTGAAGCAACTGCTGAGCAGTACAAGGATCTAATTACACTACTATCTGTAGATTGGAGTGTTGGTCGTGAAATTTCATCATTCACTGGTACTGCTATGGACCGTGAAGCAAGTGCAACACGTCTATACGACCTGACAATCACTAAGCTTCAAGACCGCGCGTCACCGGATCTATTTAAAGAAGCGACCATTGGTAAAGGTAAACCAGCTGTATTCCACATCACCAAGCAAGGTGAGAAAGTGGAAGAAATCATGAAAATCGAGCTTACAGATGCAATGATTTCAAACTATTCAGTGTCAATTCAAGATGACCGCCCAATTGAAACTATCACTATTTCATACACTGAAATGATGATGACAGTGACACCAACTGACGATAAGAACAACACATCTGCACCATTAGTATATGGCTACAGCGGTGTGAAAGGTCAACAAATGTAATTGAATTGCGGGAAGTCAACGCTTCCCGCTATTTTATAAAGAAGTATCTAATGAAAAAAGCGACACAGAAAAATAACTTTATTCGTATTTCTACACCATTTGGTACAGATGCCATTATTCTAAATTCATTTGAATATAAGGAAAAAGTATCAGATCTTTTTTCATTACATGCGCAAGCTTATTTCAACGGGCAACACAAAGAGCTGAATAATATTATTGGCCAAGAGGTTGTTATCGCTATGGACAATGATCCAAGTGTTAGCTTTCAACCCCGTTACTTTCATGGTGTCGTCTCACGAGCTAAGTTAACAGGCTCTCGGGTGACCACCGCTCATCAAGGTGAAAACTATCGAAATATCGATTTACTTATTGAGCCTAAAGTTCGCTTTGCCGATTATCGAGTCCACTCTCGTATTTTTCAAAACAAAGACATTAAAGAAATTGTGTCGGAAGTATTATCTGAGCATGACGTAAGCTTTAGCCTAAAGCTTACCAAGTCGTACTCTAAATATACTTATAAAGTTCAATATGAGGAATCTGATCTGGCATTTATTGAACGACTTCTGTCTGAAGAAGGGATTGCTTACTGCTTCTCACATACAAATTCAGCACACATACTGGAATTGTTTGATGATCTTAACTTTTACATACCAGGCTCAGAGTTTCTTGTCGAACATACGACGGGAACAGGTCAAGCAAGCCACATTTACTCTTGGAATGAAACGCAAATACTGACGACAAAAGCCGCACACAAGTCCGGCTTTAATATGCTCAAGCCTTTATCACCTCCACAGAATCTAACTAGTGGATCTGCACAACTGTTTTCGGTGCCAAATAGTGAGCACTACGAATACTTAGCTGAAGCAGAAACTGACGATGAGTTTGTGTTGCGAAATACACACGCGATCGAATCACTTCAGCAAGACGTTTATCAATGCAGTGGTGAATCGAGCTGCAGAACATTCGCTGTCGGCAAACTTTTTAAATTTAAAAAGCATGAGGATAAGACTCGAGTAGGAAAAGAGTATGTGCTTTCTTCTGTCGCGCTTTCTGCTGCGGTATTTAACCAAACGGGACAGGGCGGTACGTCGTCACAAGGTGTGAGAGTTTCGTTTCATTGCGTTGACTCAAACACCATTCTGCGCCCAAAAATGCAGAGGTTTAAACCGCAGATTAGAGGTTTGCAAACCGCAATTGTGACAGGAAACAAAGATGGCGAAATCTACGTTGATAAATTTGGCCGAATCAAAGTGCAGTTTCACTGGGATCGTGAAGGTCAATATGATGCGAACAGTTCATGTTGGATTCGAGTCGCTCAAGCGAGTGCCGGCAATGGCTGGGGGAGTGTATTCCATCCAAGAGTCGGACAAGAAGTTATCGTCGATTTTGTAAATGGAGACCCAGATCAGCCAATCGTAACCGGGGCTCTTTATAACGGTACCCAGCTAACACCTTATCAATTACCTGCTCAAGCTTCCCAAAGCGGCTATAAGTCCCGTTCAGTACAAAAAGGTAGCGATAAGTTCAACGAGCTACGTTTTGAAGACAAACCCGGCGAAGAACATGTGTATTTGCATGCTGAGAAACTCTTTCAAATGGTGGTAGAAGACAATGCCGATATTGCTGTAGAGAACAATAAAAGTGAAAGGATTACCAATGATTTCATGCAAGAGGTTGGTAATAACGCAAGTCAGAAAGTAGGCAAAAACCAAGGGGTTGATATCGGTGAAGCACTTGTCGTTAATGCAGGTAAGAGCATTGAAATAAAGGTAGGAGGGGCATCTATACAAATGTCGAGTTCTGGGGAGATCAACATTAAAGGCAACAAGATCTCTATTAATGGTTCAGCCATAGCACTTAAAGCTGGTCAAATTTCTCTTAACTAAAGGTGAGCAGATATGGGTAAACCAGCCGCGGTATTGGGGAGTCACCATGTTTGCCCCAAAAAAACAAACAAAGTCTCTCATGTAGGTGGTCCTGTCGTTGTCGGTTCTCCAAACGTGAAGATTTCAGGTATTCCGGCTGCGCGTCAGGGAGACAAGCTGTCTTGTGTGGGGCCTCCAGACACTATTTCATCCGGGTCTTCGAGCGTCAAAATCAACGGAAAACCTGCGGCTAGGCTGGGAGACTCGACTGCGCATGGCGGTAAAATTGTTGCCGGTAACTCTGCAATATTAATTGGTGGGTAAATGGCGCTATTGTTTCAATCCCAACTTTGTATGCTGGGCGATCAAGCGTTTTCTGTAGAGCAATTGGCAAACAATACGCTAAGGCCATCAGAAAAAAATGAACTGATTCCACAAGCCAGGGAAAGCTCAGCCCTACCTGCCTATGACAGATTAACTCACTATTCGAGAGCACTGTCTGAATGTGGTGTCGAAGGGCAAGTTTATCTTCTGTTACCAAAGCTATCGGACAAGGTTGATCTTCAACGTATTACAACGCTGCTTCTTTCGGTGTTTCAACGAGTAGAACCACAACATTTGGCGTTATATCCGTATGGGAACGCGTCTTTTCTGATGGCACTGAGTCGCATCCAACGATCAGTAAAACAAACTAAACCATTATGGATTGTCGCTTTACATGTTGCCGATGCTAAAGGGGAGCATCACTCATTAGTTGTCGCGCGTTGCTCCGAGCAAAAACAAGGGCTTATATTCAATAAGATCGCAATTGATCTTCAATTCGATAATAACAACACCGCTGTTTCAAATGTCGTTAAGCAACTTGGAAAGTCGTGTGTAGAGAAGCTTGATGAATTGATGTTGTCAGCCGAAGGCAATGAGCCTGTGTGGTTGGATTCAATTCAATTCCTTTCTCCTTGGGTTAATAGAGACACCTCCTATCGGCTAATAGGTACTACGACTGGCCCTTTAGGGGCGAATGGAGGGGTATTGAAGGCGATTTGTGCTTGCCTGCAACCGAAAGAAACACACGATAAAAATTATTCAGGTATTCAGCTTGATATTGAGCGTGGTGGGTATGCTGTCGGCGCTACTTACCGCTGGGGTAGTGAGTAACTTACAAAATGAATATACAAAGGATTGTCAAACTCACATCTTTAAACGGAATCACGTTTTACTTTTCCACGCAGCGACTTAGTACCGGATCGGAACAAAGCTTTGCAACCGCTCGAAGTGCAGAAGCGTTTATTGAGCAATTTCATTTTTCCGATTTAGAGGAGCTCAGTGAAATTGCGTCATGGACAAGCATGAGTGCGACTTTTTCACATGAATTCCAGACAAAGACTAAGTCTGAACTTCTTCAAATTATTGCTCAAGGATTACAAGAAAAAATCTTTTTTGCTATTGAGTTGCCTAAGACTGCGCCAAGCACATTTTATCCATCGGCCAACATACCTTCCCAAGTCATAAACCAAGTGGCGAAGGTTGAGCGTAATAACTCGAACGCTACTCATTCAGGTACCAACACTGTCGCAAGTAATGGTGCTCCTCAAGAAGAAAGTAGCAAAAGGCATGTAAAAGCAGGCGATCCTGTTTCCATGGTCACAGGGGAAGAAAATCTCTCATTGTCTGATGTCGGACTGCCTAATGGATTGGTTTGGTCACGAACGTATCGCTCATCGTTGTGCGATTCTGCTACCACGCTTGGCTTTGGTTGGAGACATATTTTTCAATACGAGCTAACAGACGTATTGGATGAAAAATCCAATGTGACGGGGTGGCTGTTCATCGACGAGATGGGGGACACAATCCTATTTCCTAATGTCGCCAAAGGCGGAATTAGTTACCAAACTTATGTAGGTGCAAGTTGTCAGTATCATCACAGCGGTTATCGATTAGTTACGTTAAGTAATGAAGCTCAAATCAAGTTTTTCTTAAAGAATGAGCAATGGGTTGCCACTGAAATCCGTCTAGGTCATATGAAAACGGTAAACCTCGAATACTCTCGAAACCACCGTATCACCCATATATGCGTCAACCGACAAAACCAGCTTGAGCTCCAATACAATCATCAAGGCCAACTAATAGAGATTAGAAACCCAAAGACTCAACATTTGCAAGCCAAGTATGATTTCGATGTTGATGGGCGATTGATCGCTGCTCAGAATGAAAATGGTTTAATCGAACAATACCAATACGATGACACAAACTTAATTGTTAAACGAACGAGAGCTAGCGGACTTTCTCACTACTTTACATGGTCTGGGCGAGGGCCTGATGCGCAATGCATAAAAAATTGGGCGGATGAAAGTGTTTATGATTACTCGTTTGAGTTTGATGGGAGCGAATCCAAATACCGAAATTCACTTGGACACTGTTGGCACTATAAACACAATGAACAAGGCAAGCTGCTTGAGAGTATAAGCCCTGAATCGAGATGTAGGGCATTTGAGTACGACCCACTCGGTAGATTAGTTTGTACTATCAATGCAGATCAGACATACACCCATCATAGCTACAACCCATTTGGTTTGCTCGAGAAAAACACACACTCGTCGGGGGCTACAGAGGGTTTTGAATATAACGAGTTTGGTCAATGCATTAAGCATCAATTTCCTGACGGTGAAATCGAGTTTAAAGAGTTCAATGCACTTGGTCAGCTCGTAAGGCACCAACACAGTAACGGGCTTCAAGAACGCGCCGTATTTGATAAATATGGCAGACAAGTAGAAAAGAGTGCTGATACTGGATCTCGTACACAATGGTGGTGGAATGACTCGCATCAGCTGTTAGCAAAAAAAGTCGATCAAAGCTTGATTCGCTATAGCTATGACGAGCGCGATCGAGTGAACGGAGTCGCTTACCCACATGGCCTCATAAGCGGATTTGAGCGCAACGAAAGCAACTTACTCACACGACTATACTTCCAAAGCTCAGAAGATGGCACGTCTCGGGAGCATCGCTACCAATATGACGAAGTTGGGCGAGTTAAACAAGTTCATACGCCAAGAGGGACAACCCAAATTGTTTGGGGGAACTTTGCTCAACCAACGGAAATTGTTAAACCAGATCATAGCTCTTTTTCCTTCACGTACGATGCGGAAAGGAACCTGATCTCTATTGAGCGTTCTGACGGTTGCCAATACAAGTTTGCATACACTCCAGATGGCCAGATCAGCCAGACAATTAGCTTCGATCAAGTGCAAACAAACTACACCTATGACCGCGCTGAAAGATTAAGTGAAATCTTGCATTGTAGTGGTCGCATCTCTTTTGAGTATGACGAAGTTGGTTGCATCGCTAGGGTGAAAGCCCATGGTAAAAATCGTAGTGTTGAGGACCATTACCAACACACCTTGGGCGGCAAGTTAATCCGTGCGCATAACCGCTTTTCTAACGTTTCCTATACGTATCTAGGTACAAAATTGGTAAGTGAAGAGCAGGGACGCTTTTCTTTCGTCAATCATTACCAAGATACCGGTTTACTCCGCTCTCAACGTTATGACGACGGCACAGAGGTGCTATATGAGCATGACCAATTTGGCACGGTATGTGGGTTAACTATTCATTCAAACGGCTCTGAACGAGAAGATTCAATTAAGTTTGAATACGATGAATTACAACGTTTATCGATAATCACTTATAGCGCGGGAAAAGAGCGAAGAGACTTCGATGGAATAGGTCGCTTGAAGCGCCAAACATGGACTGGTTTCGAGCGTAAATACCATTTCAACGCACAGCATTTTCTTTCGCTTATCATCGACAGTGAGAAGGGAGCTCAACATTATCAATATGATGAGCTCGGCCACTTAGAAAGAGTAAAGACAGAAACCTCTGAAGAGTCATACGTCTATGACAGTTTTGGCAACTTTAATGACGACAGTGCGCAGCGAAAACATGACCGTCTTATTGAATACCATGGTATCAGGTACGACTACGATGAACTAGGAAACAGAACCAGTAGTCAAGGCAATGGACGAGAGCAGTACTGCACTTACGATGCTAAAGGGCAACTGATTGTTGTCGAAAGCGAAGGGCATTTATGCCAATTTGAATACGATGCGCTAGGTCGAAGAACGAGGAAAATCAGCGAAAATG
Organism: Vibrio sp. HENC-03; assembly: GCF_000305755.2. Lineage (NCBI taxonomy): Bacteria > Pseudomonadati > Pseudomonadota > Gammaproteobacteria > Vibrionales > Vibrionaceae > Vibrio > Vibrio sp. HENC-03. The sequence goes on from NZ_JH976079.1 coordinate 123,167, forward strand.
GGACCACCGAATTTATTTGGCAAGGAAGTCATTTAGTCGGTGAGTATTCTCGCTCGGGTTATCGTTGGTATTTATATCAACCAAACAGTTTTGTTCCGCTTGTACTTATTGAAAATGGCAAGTGTTATTTCTTCCAATGCAATCAAATCGGAACTCCAGAGCGTTTGGTGGACTCGAATGGGCAGGTAGTTTGGCAAGCAACATACGATACCTTTGGATTTGCTCACGTTGAAATCGAGACGGTTAAAAACAACATTCGCTTACAGGGGCAGTACTTCGATATTGAGACTGGTCTGCACTACAACTTAGCACGATACTATGACCCTCAAATAGGTCGATTTATCCAACCCGATCCCCTAGGGCTGCTTGGCGGTACTAACCATTATCAGTTTGCCCCAAATCCAGTTTCTTGGGTCGACCCCTTAGGTTTGTGTGCAAAAGAAGATACGCCTGTTGTTCTTGCGGGACATAATGATAACTCGCCTGAGAAGTCGGTGTATGAAAAATCAGTAACTAATATTACTGGACCAACGATTGAGGAGCTCATCGCAGATCCGACATTACAGGGACTTGAACCAGTCAATATAGATCCAATGTCGATGATGGTCGAAGGTATAGAAGATATGATAGATGCTGGTGAAGCGTTTATTAATAATCCTTCGGTTGCCGGCGCAACAAATATAGCCATCTCTGTAATACCCGGTAGATATGCAGAGGATATTGGAAAAGTATTTGGTGCTGTTAAAAGAATCCCTGAAACACAAGACGTTGGTATGTCGGCTCAAATTTTACAGGCCAGACAACGTCAGCACTCAATGTTAGAAGACAACATTGGCTTCAATATAAGCCCTACATCATGGGATGAGTATCCTAGCATAGGCTTAAACGGCACTTTCATTTCTGATCGCAAAGGTATTACTGATGTCATTGGTGATTTCTCTGGTCATTCTAGTGTGTCTATTGAAAAGTCAAAGATATTCGATTTAGAGAAGGCGTTTGGTCTTGAGAAAGGAGCACTTCAAGAAGGTTTTAAGATAAGACAAGTAGATGGTATCGTTGAACAAATGACGAGAAGTCCCTTGGAAGGCAATCAATATTTTCTTGGTCCAGGTAATCACCTGCCAGGGGGGGCTCCTGAAATGGTAATTAATTCTATCCCTACGGTTGATAATGAGAACGTTAAAACGTTATTAGAGGTATTTGTAAATGATGAGTGATTCAATAATGGCATTTGTTACAAAGGCTGACGGTAAACTGGTTCGCGTTAGTTTGCTGGATGACTCATTCAAAAAAGAACTTATTGGACTTGGGTTTTCTTTTGATAATGACTACGATGAGTACACTTTTCTGACTTCTGGAAATGACGCCAAGGCTGAGTTGTTTCGCAAACTCAGAGACTTGGGAGTAGCTTTTTCTGGTGGTAGAGAATGGTGCCCATCAGACGTATTTGAATATTTGAGACAATTAGAACTATTAAAAGGGGGGTACACAAAGATTAGTTGGACCGCCCCAGGAAATTATCGTTGTACTATTGAGTAGTCCCAAGCGCTCTTTCCACGCTATTTGTGATAACGCGTTCCGGATAGAGTTTCATTTATCTAGACTCGTACTGCAATGAACAGAATTCCTTCAGAATTGGTTGTATTTAATGACTTAGTTGAATTTGACCTTTTAAAATCAGCTTTAGACCTGTCTGACGATTTCGTACAGGTCGAGGTTCAAAATCCATACTCTCCGGTGGGTTTAGAGGAATATTGGTACTTGAGCGGGACTAGTCGTGTTATGTGGCGGTTAGTTAGACCAGATCCTCCGTATAGAGGGATTTGGGCCAAAGTATAGATTTATTCAGAGTTATTATCGTAAAAATTAAAAACAATACATGAAGAAAGTCAATTGAGAAGGTATGTAGGAGCTCTATTTCTTAATTAACCCCTTTTGTTTTCGTTAACTCTCTACTCATTTGAATCAACTTTAATTAGGGGGCCTTTATGAAGCTTTTGCTTGTAAAAAGAAAAGCTAAGAGACTGTGGTTCCTGCTCAAACGATACTCTGAGTCAGATACTACGGCAGCAAAAGCGCAAAGTAGCTTAAGGAAACTGTTAGAGAGTGCGATGTCAGGTGAAATAACATCTCCGCTCCGATGGAGTGATGTTCCATGTGGTTACTTATTTGTGGAAGGGGCTTTAGGAAAGTATAAAGATTTAGAAGAAGCTTATGCTGATTTTAAAGTTGAAGTTACCGGAGGTAATGATCCTTTACTGGAAAAGATAAAAAGACTCTAACTTTGGATGTTTTCATGTCTTGTTGGGTGGCAAGGCATGAAACAATTAAGAGTAATTGGCCAGACACGTGGTTAGAAAGAAAAATTGATTCGTTACAGTAGCTGGTCACACAAACCACATGAAAAGCTTACGAACTCACGATATCCTAGGGGGATAATAAGATAACGCCATATAGATGGCAGAAAGTGAATTCGAATGAAGTTTATCCATACCTCAGATTGGCACCTTGGCCGACAGTTTCATAACGTCTCTTTGCTTGACGATCAGCAAGCAGTTCTTGATCAGTTAATCCAATACATTGAAAACAACCCTGTTGATGCGGTTGTAGTTGCTGGTGATATTTATGACCGTTCTGTCCCACCAACTATCGCAATTGAACTACTTAACAAAGTAGTGAAGCGAATCTGTGGTGAGCTAAATACGCCGATGATTCTGATTTCTGGCAACCATGATGGTGCTGAGCGCTTGGGTTTTGGGTCAGAACAGATGAAAAATGCGGGCCTTCACATTATCAGCAACTTCGAAGACATGCTTAACCCTGTTGTAATCGAAACCGAAAGCGCAGGGCAAGTGGCTTTTTATGGCATGCCTTATAACGATCCTGAGCAAGTCCGTTTTGCCTATCAAGAACCCGTTTCGACCCACGATCAAGCGCACAAGTTACTTGCCGAAAAAATCACTGAGCAGTTCCAACCAGAGCAACGCAACGTGTTAGTCAGCCACTGCTTTGTCGATGGTGCCATTGAGTCTGAATCTGAGCGTCCACTTTCGATTGGTGGTTCTGACCGCGTCAGTCACGAGCATTTCCTCAACTTTGATTATGTGGCGTTGGGGCATTTGCATCAGCCACAGAAAAAAGGCGAAGAATACATTCGTTATTCTGGGTCACTGATGAAATACAGCTTTGGTGAACAAAACCAGAAGAAAGGTTTCACGCTGGTGGAAATCGACCAAAACGGGTTTGTCTCGGCCGAGCATGTTGACCTTGCTGCACCTCATGAGATGCGAATCGTTGAAGGTGAGCTTGAACAAGTGATAGAGCAGGGCAAAACCGATCCGAAAAACGAAGACTACGTGTTGGTACGTTTGATGGATAAGCACGCAATCTTAAACCCAATGGAAAAGCTACGTACTGTTTACCCGAATGTTTTGCACCTAGAAAAACCGGGCATGTTAATTGGTGTCGAGCAGGAGATGGCGCAAGCGAAGTTGGCGAGAAGTGAGATAGACATGTTCCGAGACTTCTTCACGGAAGCGCAAGACAGCCAATTATCGCAAGAACAAGATCAAGCGATCAGTGACATCATCAAACAACTTTCCCAGCAGGCTTAGTAAGGACCAAACATGAAACCCATTAAACTGACAATGCAGGCTTTTGGTCCGTTTGCTCAAACAGAAACGATTGAATTCGACAAGCTGGGAACTAACCCTCTGTTTCTTATCAATGGTCCTACTGGTTCGGGTAAAACCTCAATTCTCGATGCAATTTGTTTTGCGCTTTATGGTGAAACAACGGGTAACGAGCGTCAAGGCATTCAAATGCGTTGCGATATGGCAGCACCAACGTTATTGACCGAAGTGACGTTAGAGTTCTCTTTGCACGGTAAGTCTTATCGAGTGATTCGCTCACCAGAACAAGAAGCACCAAAGGCGCGTGGTGAGGGCATGACGGTGCGTAAGCATACCGCAGCTTTGTATGAGATTACGGACGAAGAAAAGCTCATCACCAGCAAAACAACTCAAGTAAAGACAGAAGTGACCAATATCATTGGCTTGAACGAAACTCAGTTCCGCCAAGTGATGGTGTTGCCACAAGGCAAGTTTCGAGAGCTGTTACTTGCGACATCCAAAGAGCGGGAAGAGATCTTTGGTCAGCTATTCCAAACGGATATCTACAAGAAGATTGAATACGCACTGAAAGACAAAGCGAGTGCTATTAGCAAAGCCAAAGACGAGTTTGACAACCAGATTCGAGGCGCACTGCAGGTAGCTGGTGTTTCTTCAGAAGCAGAGTTGACAGAGCTGCGCGAAGCCTTATCCGTTCAATTTGAATCTGTACAAAAGCAAGAGCAAGAATCTCTGGCGCAATTAAATGCGGTAAAAACGGAACTGCAAAAAGCAGAAGCACTGAGCAATGAGTTCAAAAAGCGCGAGCACGCCGAAGTTGCATTGAAGCAACATTTGGAACAGAGTGATGCTGTCTCATCACGTCAATTGAAGTTAGACAATGCGAAGAAGGCAAGTAAGGTTGAGTTGCCTTATGTCACGTTACAAAACGCCTCAAAGCAAACGCAAGAACTTGAGCAAAAGGTGGCTAAGCTATCTCAAGATCTTACTGTGGCAAATGACGCGGTAAAGTCCAAAGAAGGCGCATTGCAAACCGCGAAAGAACAAGCTGCACAATTGCCAAAACTGACAGAGCAGCAATACCAACTTGAAGGCATGAAAGGAAAGTTGGTCGAAAAGTCAGAGCTAGAGAAAGCCATTAACGCAGGTTTGGCGCAAAAGTCGGAGTTTGAGGCAACGCGTAAGAAATATATCGCTCTGAAAGAGAAGTTAACGCTAGAGGCGCAACAAGGTCAGAAGTCACTGGATCAAGCTCGAGTCGATGTTGCAAGTATTGGCAGTGTAGAGGCTGAGATAAAACAGCAACAACGTTTGATGCAAGACCTACAGAAACTAACTGGCTTAAACCAAGAGCTAGCGAAATTGGATGCATTGACGCCTAGCAAGCAAGCTTTGGTTGACCAAGCAAAAGCGCGATACGTAGAACTTCAACGCTCAGCAGATACACTTGAATTGAGCTGGCACAATGCTCAAGCTGCTTTATTGGCTCAGCGCTTACAAGCCGGTGAAATGTGTCCTGTGTGCGGTAGTGTAGAACACCCTCAACCCGCTCAATTTGTTGGTGAAGAGGTAACAAAAGAGCAAGTTCAGCGCGCTCGAAACACGGAGCGAGAAGGGCAAGTTGCGCTCAACCAATTGAGCAATCAATTGGAGCAGCACAATATCGCAGTCGGACAATACAAGCATCAGATTGAGCAACTATCCGTTGAGCTTGGCCAAAACGCATCAATGGATTTAGGCGCGTTGCAAGCGTCTATGCAGCAGCTCAATGAACGTTTACAGCAATTGTCATCGATTAACTTGGTTCAGCTGGAACAAAGCGTCAATGAGTTAAACCAGCGTTGTGTTACTGGGGAAGGTAAGATCAATGATCTGCAAAACCAGATGGTAGCGAATGAATCGACGATAAAAGTGAACCAAGAGCAACTGACTAAACTGTCTGCTTCGTTAGATGCCAAGTACTCATCTCTTGAAGTTCTTGAGCAAGACATTGTTGCGATTCAAAAACAGATTACGGAGTTGAATACCGCATTCGAGTCTGCACAAAACCATTTACAACAAGCCGTGCTGGCGAAGACCAATATTGAAAGCCAACTGACAACCAATCAACAGTGGTTGAATGAGGCACTAGAACGTTTGAACACAGCCAAAACTGATTGGGCGCAAGCGTTGCAGGCGAGCGCATTCGAGGATGAAGCGCAATTCCTAGCAAGTAAAGTTGATGAAGCCGAGATGCAGGTTTGGCAGCAAGAAATTGATGCGTTCAAACAGACTCAAATCAAGCTAGAACAAACATTGGCAGACTTGAATTCAACGTTGAAAGACTTGGTGTTGCCAGATTTAGAAGAGCGTAACGTTAAGTTAAACAGTATTCAGCAAGGTTATGTTGAAGCGCGCAATCAGCTTGATAGCACACGCTCTTTGTTTGAACGTCTAGAGAAAGTCCGTAATGACATCGCGACGTTACACGACAAGAACACCAAGTTAGAAGACGAATACAAAGTGTTTGGGACCTTGTATGACGTTGCAAGCGGTAAAACGGGTAGCCGTATCAGTTTGCACCGATTTGTCCTTGGTGTGTTATTAGACGACGTGTTGATTCAAGCGTCACAGCGTTTAAGCCTGATGAGCAAAGGCCGTTATATCTTGGCTCGTAAAACTGAAGGCTTCAAAGGTGCGGCAGGGCGAGGCTTGGATTTGGTAGTAGAGGACAGCTACACAGGTAAAACGCGCGATGTTGCGACGTTATCAGGTGGTGAATCTTTCATGGCAGCGTTGGCATTAGCGCTCGGTCTATCTGATGTTGTGCAGTCTTACAGTGGTGGTATTCGCTTGGATACGCTGTTTATTGATGAAGGTTTTGGCAGCTTAGATCCGGAATCATTGGATCTTGCGATTCAAACCTTGGTCGACTTACAACAAACGGGTCGCATGATTGGCGTGATTTCTCACGTATCTGAACTGAAAGAGCAAATGGCGCAGCGTATTGATGTTGAACCGTCGCGACTTGGTTCTACAGTTTCTGTGAAATCTCAGATGGTATTTGATTCTTAATCAATACCTGTAAACGTACATAAGCAAAAGCCCCGTTAGATTACGGTGTAAAACAGCGGGGCTTTTGTTTCTCTGTCTCGAAGCATTTATTGTTCGCAGAAGCGGCCTTCTTTCGGTGATTGCGTAATCGCATACTCACCATCAAGGTTGCGGTAAACAACCGTGTTCCAAACTGAGCCATCATTCAATTCAAACTCTATCGCGTAGTTCACACCACTCACAATTTGTGCATGAACGGACAAGATCTGTTTAAACGAAGAGAGAGTTTCCATTTTGTTTAGGACAAAGGCCATTGCCTTTTGAGCGTCTGGGGTAGCATCGAATTCGTTCCACCCACCTGGCATATTTCCTTGTGTACTACATACATCTGCCGAGGTTGTTGGCTGTGTCGCTTCATCTTGAGTTTTTTGCTGACATCCGACAAGCAAAACCAAGATTGCGCAAGCTGACACTGTTTTTAATTTCATAAAAATAACCTCTATTTATGTAAGCCCGCATTATATAAGTTGGCATTCCAGCCCAATGTCTACGTTGTGCAAACTTTTTATATGAACAGGGTTAAATCCTGATTAAATCGTTGCGAGTGACCTCCAAAAAATAGATTTTGGTTAACTTTTTGCGTGATTTTGATAGTAAGTCACGCTTGAGAGCGAACGCTAATTTCCTATTCATTTTGCGTCGTGAATTAAGATCACAATTATAAAATAGACATGGAAAACATAACTTTGCACGTGTATCTGTTTTCTCAATACGGCCATATAATCCAATCAAAATTCATTAGGCACCAATAGAAAGTGCTGAATGATTGTTGTGATGAAGCAAAATGGATGAGAGGTAACACGATGAAGCAAAAAGCGCTATATCTAGCAGTAGCATTGGGTTTGAGTGGTCTTTCAAACGTAGCATCCGCTAATGAAATGGTGAATCCAGATGGTGGTGTCGTAGTTGGTTATTGGCATAACTGGTGCGATGGGGCTGGTTACAAGGGCGGCAATGCACCGTGTGTGACACTGGATGAAGTTGATCCTATGTACAATGTGGTTAACGTCTCCTTTATGAAGGTGTTTAATACCAGTGAAGGCCGTATTCCAACCTTTAAGCTCGATCCAAATATTGGTCTTTCAGAACAACAATTTATTGATCAAATTGGCGGATTAAACCAACAAGGACGCGCCGTTCTTATTGCGCTTGGTGGTGCAGATGCACACGTTGAGCTGAAAACTGGCGATGAGCAAGCATTCGCTCAAGAGATCATCCGTCTGACTGATAAGTTCGGCTTTGATGGTCTGGATATCGACTTAGAGCAATCTGCAGTAACCGCGTCAGACAACCAAACCGTAATCCCGGCTGCACTTCGCCTTGTCAAAGAACACTACCAACAGCAGGGGAAAAACTTCTTAATTACGATGGCGCCTGAGTTTCCATACCTAACAGAAGGTGGCAAATACGTTCCTTATATTACGGGGTTAGAAGGGTACTACGATTGGATCAACCCTCAATTTTACAACCAAGGTGGTGACGGTATCTGGGTTGAAGGTGTGGGTTGGATTGCGCAAAACAATGATGCGCTAAAACAAGAGTTCATTTACTACATTTCAGACTCTCTATCGAACGGTACACGCGGTTTCCACAAAATTCCGCATGACAAATTGGTGTTTGGTATTCCATCTAACATTGATGCAGCGGCAACGGGCTTTGTACAAGACCCTCAAGATCTTTACGATGCGTTTGACCAACTTAAAGCGCAAGGGCAGGCACTTCGTGGCGTAATGACATGGTCGGTGAACTGGGATATGGGCACAGACAAGAATGGTCAGGCGTACGGTGAAAAATTCGTGAAGGATTACGGTCCGTTTATCCATGGCCAGACTCCACCACCGCCAAGTGAAGGCGAACCGGTGTTCAGCGGTATCAGTGATGTTCGCGTACATCACGGTAGTTCATTTGATCCGTATGCAGGTGTTACCGCGTCTGACAAAGAAGATGGCGACCTAACTAACAGCATTACTGTTGAAGGTTCCGTTGATGTGAACACCGTTGGCACATATGTTTTGGTTTACAGTGTAAAAGACAGCGACAACAATGAAACCAAGCAAAGCAGAACAGTTGTTGTTTACAGCCTAGTGCCTGAGTTTGAAGGTGTAACGGATGCGACCATACAGCTTGGTGACGCATTTGACCCAATGGCAGGCGTAAAAGCGACGGATGCAGAAGACGGTGATTTGACTGATCAAGTTCGTGTAGAGGGCAGCGTAGATGTTAACGTGCTAGGTGTCTACGACTTGGTTTACCGAGTAACGGATAGTGCAAATCAGACTACGACAGCTCAACGCTCTGTGATTGTTTCTGATGGCAGCAGTTACCCTCCGTATGAATCTGGAAAAACGTACGAAGCAGGTGACATTGTCACAGGTTCAGATGGCAACTTGTATCAATGTAAACCGTGGCCATACACTGGGTGGTGTTCAAACCCTTCTTATGCGCCTGGTGAAACCGTTTATTGGTCAGACGCATGGGATAAGTTGTAATTAGCTCATGAATTATTGCAAGCCTCCTTAATTGGAGGCTTTTTTATGCGCGTGACTTCACATCTTATTGAATCAACGCTAGAACTTTAAAGCGTAATCATTAGTATCCCGCCTCCGCATTTTCCAGACTTACCTATAGTTGGAATGCGTCGCTCTTTGTCAATTTGGTACGGTCACCTAGGAGGATTTAATGAAAAGGATCAATGTAGTAGGCAGCAGTGGAAGCGGTAAATCGACGTTTTCAAAGCAGCTCGCAATGAAATTAGGTGTCACGTACATAGAAATGGACAGGTTGTTCTGGCTTCCCGATTGGAAAGAACTCGATGATGAGACGTTCTTCGATAAAGTCGTGGACGTAACTCAACAAGACGCTTGGGTACTCGACGGGAATTACAGCCGAACACAACCATACAAATGGCAAAGGGTCGATACCATCATCTGGCTCGATTATTCACGTTCTATCACCACTTATCGCTCCGTAACTCGTGCTATCAAAAGGGCATGGACTCAAGAAGAGTTTTGGGAAGGAACTGGCAATAGAGAAAGCTTTAGAAAAGCGTTTTTGAGTACAGACTCGATTATTTGGTGGTCGGTTAAGAATTATCGAAAGAATCGGAAGCGTTATCTAAAACTGAAAGAGGACTTAAAAGGTTCGCCTATCGAGTTCATCCACATCACTTCGCCCAAAATGGCACAAGATTTTCTTGGTTCTCAAAATTTTATAAATAGATAAGTAACTTATTTAAGTGACTTTTTGGCAACGGCTCGCAGCTGTGTAAATCCTGACATTTCGCCTCCGTTAGATGATGAATACTAACCACGTTCCCGTCGTATTAATTGTGGAGGTATTATGATCGGCTACGAGGAAATGGCGATATCCGGCTACCTAGGTTGGTTACTCGCTGTTTTGTTGGTTTACCCCTTTGCCTATGTTGGTATTCATATCGGAGTATTCGATATAAAAGTTCGTACCAAAGTCAGCCGTTATTTCAATCGCTTTATATTAGCTTTGATTACATTTTTACTGATTATGCATATGCAAACCGAAGTGGTTTATGGCAAGTACTTTCTTGGCCTTTGGGAAGCACAACAGTAACTCTGATCGCATTAATTCCCATCGCCTTGTGCTAAGTTGTCGAAATTGAACTAAAAATCGACAACTTAGCATGAAGCCATACGACCTATATTTTCTTCATACTTCACCCGTACACATTCCACCTTTCTCCGAACTGATGACCGAGCTCGCTCCTGATTTAAAAGTCGCACACTTTGCCGATACTGGCTTGTTGGAGCGTTTGGTTGCCGGAGAGGAAGAATCTAAGGTGGAGCAATCCGTACAAGACAAAGTACGAGAGCTTTCTGAACAAGCAAACTTGGTGGTTTGTACCTGCTCCTCAATTGGTCGCTTTGCTGAATCACTTACGGAGCAAGGAATCAATGTTCAGCGTATTGACCGAGCGATGGGTGACCAAGCTGTCACTCATGAGCGAGTGTTGTTACTCGCGGCATTATCGACAACCATTGAGCCCAGCTTGGCGTTACTTGAGACAAGTGAGGGCAATTGTATCCGTCAGTTAGATACGTTTGTGGTTGAAGGTGCTTGGGAACGCTTTCTCGACCAAGATAACCAAGGTTATTACGACAAGATCAAAGTGGTAATAGAGCAAAAGGCTCGTGATTATGACGTAATCGTATTGGCACAAGCTTCGATGTCAGGTGCCGCATCATTAGTTGATGTCGACATTCCAGTATTAAGCAGCCCACGTTTAGGCGTAAAAAGGGCAATTGAAACCTTAAGGACATTCCATGCAAATAACTAGTTGGATTCAGCTTTGCTTGCGCGAGCTTGAAGGGGCGCCCATAAAAGAACATTCCGATATCGAAGCGTCGTTTGCGGAGTCTGAACGTTTCTCGAAATGGAAGACAAGCAAAAGAGAAATACGCCTCGAAGAAGTGAGTGATCGTTGCTGGATCAAGAGCTGCACGGGTGGCTACATCACAGAGGTACATTTGCATGCGGATGGTTCACTTGATGAATACACCTTGTTTGGACGCCTTCACACCAAAGGGCATTGGGAGCTAGAGGCTGGCGTACTTCATATCACGATCTACAAAGGTGAAAATACTTATGAACTTTCTGTTGTGGGAAACCGTGAACCTTCCATCCACTCTGCGATTGAATACAAAAATGGAGAAGTGCACTCCTATCTAAAACTGACTCCAATTTCTCAATAGCAATTTAACAAGGACGAGCACCACAATATGGACATTGTATTTGTAAGGCATGGCGTGCCAGATTTTACGTTAGCGGATGAGCGGCAGATGACTCAGCTTGAGAAGGACTATGCGCCGCTTTGCCGAGAGCACTTGCCCGTGCTGCAAGAAAAGCTCAATCATCCAGTCTTCAATGATGCTGAAATCATCATCAGCTCTCCTTATACAAGAGCCCTTCAAACTGCAGAAATTCTCAATCGTCACCGCGGTTTGCCTTTGTTTGTTGAGCATGACTTGAGAGAGTGGCGTGCGGACAAAGAAGGCGGTTACATTACCTTGAATGAGAGAGACCGACGCTGGCACGAATACCGCGCGTTGTTAAAAGCGGGGATTCCAATGACTGATAGTCGCTATGAACATGTTGATGAGCTAAAAGCACGGGCTGAGTTGGTGCTGGAGCGTTACCGCCAATATCGAAAGGTTGTTATCGTGAGCCACTTTAATGTGTTTGAAGCACTACAAGGTTTCCAAGACGTAGGACTGTCCTGTGGAGAATTTCGATACATTAATTTCTGATCGAATTTTTATCTTCTATAGTAAAATCAGACACTAAATTAATTTCAGGTTGCTGTATGAAATCTCTTAAAACACTTTTACTTTTGTCCCTTGCAACGTTGTTTGGCTGTACGTCTAAACCGGATGGCGTGGAGCCGGTCAATAACTTTGAACTTCAACCATATCTAGGCAAGTGGTATGAAATTGCGCGTCTTGATCACTCTTTTGAGCGCGGTTTATCGAATGTGACGGCTGAATACGAGCTTCGTGAGGATGGTGGTGTAACAGTTATCAACCGAGGTTATTCAGAAGAAGATAAAGAATGGACGCAAGCTGACGGCAAAGCGTATTTCGTTGATGGTGAAAACATAGGGCATTTAAAAGTGTCGTTCTTCGGTCCGTTTTATTCGTCTTACATCGTATTTGAGCTAGGTGAGAACTACGACTACGCGTTTATCTCTGGTTTCAATCACGACTACCTATGGCTACTGTCACGCACACCAACTGTCGATAAAGCAACGGTCGAGCGTTTCAAACAAGTAGCAAAAGAGAAAGGCTTTGCGTTGGACGAATTAATTCTCGTAGACCAAACCAAATAACACACGAAATGATCGCCTTATAACAACGATCTGTGCTTCATAAAACTCAGTGGTGTCTGTCCGGTTTGTTTCTTAAAGAACGCAATAAATGCGCTATCTGATGACAACTCCAAACAATGGGCAACATCACTGACTTGTCTTTCTTCACATAAGAGCTCAATAGCCTTAAGTAGCCGCCATTGTTGACGCCAATCTTGATAAGACATGCCAGTCTCAGCCTTAAATAGGCGAGTGATAGTTTTGCTGCTCGCGCCAACGGTTTGTGACAGTTGGTTTAACTCAGGAGCTATAAAATCACCCTTGGTCATTGCCTTGCGAAACCCTGTTAAACGCCTATCAGAAGGCAAGGGTAAAGAGAACTCAAACTGCTTCGCTTGGTAAAACTCTTCCCAAAACAAAGCGCTCGTTGCTTGGGTTTTCGTTTCTTCAATATCCCACTCCCACAATGCCATTTTGTCGATCAGTGCTTTTAAAAGATCGTTCACCTCAATCATCACTATCTCATCAGGGCAGGTGTATTTACTGCAATCGAAATAGAGTGAACGGTAAGCTACAACGTTGGTCATGACGGCTCTGTGAGAAGTATGCGGCGGAATCCACACCGCTTTGGTTGGAGGTAATATACAAATAGAGTTATCGAGTGCGAACGTCATGCATCCTTGTGGCGCATAAAGCAATTGTCCTTTCTTGTGTTCGTGCATACCGGAATCATGTTTGCCCACATCCGCTGCGATGCCAACCACACTCGCGGCAATTGCGTCCGCATCAAATCGAGTATTATCTTCAATAATTGCCATTTGTCCGAATCTTGATGTTTTTGGTTTTAATGTTGTTAATGGGTAAAGCATAACGCCTTCTATACTGCACGCCAAGTTAAGTTCGTTACCCACTTAAACATCTGTAGAAGTGGGACAGAGAGGTAAAAATGAAAACGAAACCTTCTATTGGATTGATGGTGGTGATGCTGATGTTTCCGCAAATTGTGGAGACCATATACAGCCCAGCACTTGGCAATATTGCTCAGTCGTTTGCTGTGACGTATTCACAAGCAGCGCAAACCCTATCTATCTACTTTTCTGCATTTGCGATTGGCGTGGTGGTTTGGGGAATCTTGGCAGATAAGTGGGGCAGACGCCCGACCATGCTGGCAGGGTTGCTGGTTTATGGCGTATCTGCTTTGGTCGCTATGCAAACAGAAAGCTTTGATGTGATGATGATAGCTCGCGCGTTCAGTGCCTTTGGTATTGCGGTTGGGTCGGTCGTGACACAAACCATGCTAAGAGACAGCTTTTCAGGCGATGAGCTAAGCAAAGTATTCAGTGTTATGGGCATGGGTATTTCCATTAGCCCTGTGATTGGCATGTTGCTCGGTGGTCAGTTAACAGCACTCGGTGGCTATCAGGTTGTGTTCTTTACGTTGTTTATTTTGGCGCTTGTTTTGCTGTGCTACAACGCGGTTAATCTACCTGAAACACAAACTCAAAAGCAGCCGCTAAACATCGGTTCATTACTTGGACGAATGTTGAAAGATGCTCAAATCTGGCAATCTGCGTTGTTGGTTACGCTCTACAACATTGCTTTATTCGCATACTACCAATTAGGCGCATTCACTTTTGAGCAGCTCGGACTGAGTTCTGAGCAGTTCGGATACAGCGGTGTGATATTGGGCGTTGGTACCTTAATTGGCAGTTTGATGAACAAGTCATTGCTAGCAAAAGGTCGCTCACAAACGCATTTGCTTTGGATTGCATCAGCATTTTTGATCATCGGAGGCTTCGGTGTGTTTATGCTGCAAACATCGATTTGGTTCTTGGTTCCAATGTCATTCATTGTGATGGCATTTGGTATCGCCATTCCAAATGTACTGAGTACCGCTTTGGTTGATTACAAGCAGCAAGCGGGCAGTGCAGGGGCATTGCTAGGATTAATGTACTACTTGATGATTGGTTCGGGTCTAGGTTTAGCTGGAATGATTCAAAACCTTGGATTTGTTCTTATGTCGTGTGCAGCTTTGGTTTTGTTAGTGACATTGTCACGTAAAGTTTAGCTGAAGTATATTGAAGAGACCGACAAAGAAAAGCCCTGCAAGTAATGCAGGGCTTTTTGTTATTGGTTTGAGTCTAACAGTTTGAATTTGTGAACTATTAAATTCAAAGGTATTACTTAATCAGTCGAACAACCAAAGAACCTGGCGCTCGGATCGATTCAATGTTGTGGCTCAGTACCGTGCCTTCTGTTGGCGCTGTGTAACGCTGAATCTCATCACCAAAGCTGTCGTATTGAATCGCAACCAATTGACCTTGCTCTACCTTATCCATCATCTTCACTTGTGGTAGTACAAAACCACCCAATTCAGCGCGAATGCTGATGATGTCTTTGCCTTCTAAGCAAGGAGTGATTTCTGCAACTTCACCAGTTACTACGTCATGGCGAGCAAGGATATTGAAGATGCCAGTCACGGTACGGTCAATCAGGTCCTGTTCTGTGTAACGACCCATGCCCACCTCGATGGTGATGCTTGGAATGCCGCTGTTGTTCCAGACGGTTTCAAGTACACCTGCGTCACCCGGATCGTTAAGAATCACATCTGGGTTAATGAGGCGAGCCATTTCCAGAGATTGCTCGATACGGAAATCGGCAAACACGTACAGCGGGTAAGCAGCACCAGAGGTTTGAGTGTGCAAATCAATCGCCAGTTCTGCGTTCGGTTTAAGAAGGTTATTCCACAAAGCAAATAGGAAGCGGTTTGCTTCGTTGCCGTTTGCATCGCCAGGGAAGAAACGGTTTAAGTTTGCAGGAGATGCATCTGGATCCGCAGAGAAGAAGTCACGGCTGTGGTTCAGCATACCCGTTAGGTTGATGGTCGGAACAACAGTTACAGTACCTGCGATGTCTTTACCAATCAGTTCACGAGCGGTTTTTTGAGCAGCTAAAACACCGTTGTATTCGTCACCATGAACACCTGCTGTGATCATGATTTTCTTACCCGGTTTTTCGCCTTTGAAAACCAACACAGGCAAATGTTGCCACTGAGATAGGGCGTTAGTTGCGATACGGAACCAAAACTTATGCTCGCCTGCAGGCAAGTCTGTTACGTCAAGAGATTGAATGACTTGATGACCTTGAATTACGTCATCCAGAAATTGTGTTGCCATTAAAGTTGTCACTCCAAAACATCTTACTTTGATGCTTGTTTGCCATACGGCTTAAATTAAAAAAGGCGAGAACCTTGTCTCGCCTTATTCTTTATACCCAAACTCCGCTTTCGCGTTTAAGTTGCTTGGGGATATTGGTAATCAGTTTACGCAAAACCCATCACGTGAGCTGCGACGACGACAATGCTCGATAGGGTAAAGAGTAATAGCATAAAGCGCCAGCAGAATTTCGCCCAGTCACCCCAGTCGATACGACATACACCCAGTGTTGCCATTAGAGACGCTGAAGTTGGAACGATAACGTTAGTGAAACCGTCACCAAGTTGGAATGCTAGAACCGCAACCTGACGTGTAACGCCAGCGATGTCTGCAAGAGGAGACAATAGAGGCATTGTCAGCGCTGCTTGACCAGAACCTGAAGTCACGAAGAAGTTGAAGATAGATTGGAAAACATACATCAACCAAGCCGCAGCAACGTCAGGAAGACCGCTGATTACGCCACCAGCGCTGTTCAGGATCGAGTTCAGTACGCTTGCTTCGTCAGTAGTACCGCCACCTAGGATAAGCAATACACCTTTCGCACAACCAACCAATAGAGCAGGGGCAAGCATGATTGCTGCACCTTCTTTAAATGCGTCAGCCGCACAGTTTAGCGTCATGCCGTTCAGACGGAAGATCGTACCGATAATCGCAACGACAAAGCCCATTGTGAAGAATTGAGATGCGATTTCTGGGATGTACCAAGCGTTAGCCACTACGCCCCAAACAACCCATACTGTCGTTGCGATAACCGTAAGGATAACTAGGGTGTCACCTAGGTTCCAACGAGAATCGTGGTCACCTAGCTCTTGCTGACGGAAGTATTTGTCAGTACGACGGCTGTAAGAAAGCTCAGGGTTTGCTTTGATACGCGCTGCGTAAATCATAGTGAAAGCAATACCGATAAGTGTAAAGCCAGCCCACAGACCCATACGTACAGTCATACCAGACAGAACCGGAATACCAGCAATACCTTGCGCGATCGCTACCGAGAATGGGTTCATCCAAGACGTTGCAAAACCAATCTGAGTTGCAACGTAGGTCACCATTACTGTAGTAATACCATCGTAGCCAAGGCGAACCATTAGTGGCGCGATAATAATCGCAAATGCAACGGCTTCTTCACCCATACCAAATACTGCGCCGCCCAAAGAGAACAGCAAGAACAGAACTGGAATGAATAGCGCTTCGTTACCTTTGGTCTTGTCGATAAGACGTAAGATACCGTTGTCGATTGTGCCTGTGCGCATTACCACACCAAATGCACCACCGATAACCAGCATGAACATGATAACGCCAATCGCGCTGCCCCATTTAGAGCCTGAAACCAGACCTTCGAATGGGAAGTTCATTAGACCAATACCACCGCCTGAAGCGAACAGTCCAACCTTGTTGTAAACCAATTCACCGTTTTCGTCGGTTGCATAAGAGAAAGAAGATGCATCGATAACAGTACGAGTTTTTTCTGCACCGTCGACCATGTAGGTCACCTGTTGGCTATCGAAATGACCAGCAGGGATTAAGTAGGTAAGAATCGCAGCAAGAATACCAACAATGAAGATCAAAATGAGGGTATCAGGCATCTGCCATGATTTTGGGGTTGCCGCCGATTCCGATGGCTGAGCGTGTGTGTGAGACATAACCTATTTCACGTCGAATTATAGAAAGCATGAAATATCGATAAAATAGAATAAAAAGTCAATATTAACTGACTTGATGAACTATAAATTCATCAATAATTTGATCTGAAGAGGGTTGAGTTGCTTATCAATGATTTAATGGTTAATTGTTTTGGTTAGATGTTGTGCGAATGAAAATGGAGTTAGGACTTGTGGTGATTCACAAGTCCCATAATTATTCACTTTTCTGCATGAGGTGTTTGTTCTGAATAAAACGCGGCAACATCGCGCAAATCTTCATCATTCAGCATGCGTAACTGGGCTGCCATCATTTCTGCCAAAGGACCTAAGCGAAGCCCATCTTGATAGGCTTTCATAGAATCATACAGGTACTGAGCATTCTGACCGGCTAGGTTAGGGTAAGCGTCGTTTGTCGTCATGCCGTTCGAACCATGACAGTAAACACAGCTTGGTGATTTAAGTTTGCCTTTATCAACGTCACCGAAAGGTTTCGCCACAACAGAGGAAGAGATAAGAAGAGACGTTAGAAACACGTATCTAAGCATGAAATGCACTCATTGTAGTTCTTTAAAGCGCATAGAATAAAGCTTCCCCTTAGGGGAAGCTCAATGATCAAAATCAAGTTAAAGCAGAGATTTAAGGCTAGATAGGAAGGTATCGATGTCTTGTGCCGAAATATCTTTGTGCGTCACGAAGCGGATTGGGTTTCCTGGCGTAATCGTGATGCCTTGCTCCTTCATCTTTTCAGCAATACCAGCTATATCCACTTGTGGATCAAGCTTGGCAAAGACGATGTTGGTTTGAACAAATTCTGGATTAACAGAGAAACCTGGCAATTCCGCTAAACCTTCCGCCAAGGTTTTTGCGTTGACGTGGTCTTGTTTTAGCTGTTCTACTTGCTCGGTAAGGGCGAGTTTACCGGCTGCAGCAAGAATACCCGCTTGGCGCATACCACCGCCGACCATTTTTCTTAGGCGGCGTGCTTTTGCGATGTACTCTTTGCTACCAAGCAGTAGCGAACCAACAGGGGCAGCCAATCCTTTCGACAGACAGATAGTCATTGAATCAAAGTACTGACCAATCTCTTTCACTGGAACATCAAGCGCGACAGCTGCGTTAAATACGCGAGCGCCATCTAGGTGCATCTGCAAGTTATGTTTGTTTACGAACTCACGAGCCTCTGCAAGGTAAGAAAGAGGAATCACTTTACCGTTGATGGTGTTCTCTAAACTAAGTAGGCGAGTACGTGCAAAGTGCGCGTCATCTGGCTTGATAGCAGCTTCTAGCTTATCGAATGGCAAAGTACCGTCTGGGTTGTTTTCAATCGGTTGAGGTTGAATAGACCCCAGTACCGCAGCGCCACCAGCTTCGTACTTGTAGTTATGCGCTTGCTGACCACATAGGTATTCGTCACCGCGCTCACAGTGTGCCATTAAGCCAAGTAAGTTTGCTTGTGTACCAGAGGTCGTGAACATTGCCGCTTCAAAGCCCGCAAGCTCAGCCGCAAATTGCTCTAACTCGTTAACGGTTGGGTCATCACCGTACACATCATCGCCGACAGGAGCGGTAAACATTGCTTCACGCATTGCTTGGGTAGGTTGCGTAACGGTATCTGATCGAAAGTCCATAATTCTCTCCTCGGTCGAAAAGACCTAAATATAACCGCAAAGACGAGCTTTGCTTAGGCAAGCGATAGTTTTGGCATCCGTAATAATGCCTTGAATAATTTGTTGTTCGAGTTCGTCTCGTGACAATGTCACTACTTCAATGACTTCGTCATCGTCACACTCGTATCGATTGGTTTTGTTCAGTTGTTCGGCAACAAACAAGTACTGGATTTCATCACAGAAACCAGCAAGAGGGGTAACTTGACCAAGCGATGTGAACTTTTCGGCGCTGTATCCTGTTTCTTCTTCCAACTCTCTTTGAGCACAATGCAATGGATCTTCATCGCCTTCACGTGTGCCAGCAGGCAATTCAAGCAGCCATTTGTTAAGAGAGGGACGGAATTGATTAACAAGAACGATGTTGCCATCTGAAGTAATAGGTAAGATAACGGCAGCACCGGGGTGTTGGATAGTTGTATGTGTGATCATCCGACCAGTTGGTAGTTTAACTTCCTCTTCGACCAGAGAAATCTGCTTCCATTTATGAATTGTATTGCTCATGCAGTTGTGGATCCTAGCTGTAACCGCGCATTGACGTGTTTTGCACATTAACCACAAACCACCGGAAACAAAAGAAGAAAATGGTTTCATACTCTTGCGAAACCAGCGCATTCAGTGAGTTATGTCTCATAAATGAAAACTATGGTTGCTCGCGCACGCGCGCGAAGAGCATCTGGTATAAACGAGGTTCACTAAAAAATACACTTGTAACAAAGTGATAACAAATGTATAAAATTATATATACAGCCTCAGTTCAACAGCCGGAGCTTCTATGATTCAACCATCTTTCGCATCTAATGCAGAAAAGGCGCTTCTTTCAGAGCGTATCAACAAGCTAGCGAAAGCGTTAACTGATGGCGTTTACGAACGCGAACACACCATCAAACTTTGTCTTCTTGCCGCTCTTGCCGGCGAAAGCGTCTTCCTTCTTGGTCCTCCAGGGATCGCAAAAAGCTTAATCGCAAAACGACTTATCCAAGCTTTTGATAATAGCAGTTATTTTGAATACCTCATGACGCGCTTCTCAACACCTGAAGAAGTGTTCGGTCCATTGAGCATTCAAGAGCTAAAAGACAACGGTCGTTATGTCCGTCTTACTCAAGGGTACTTACCAACGGCGCAAGTGGTTTTCCTTGATGAGATTTGGAAGGCGGGTCCTGCGATTCTGAACACGCTATTGACCGTTGTGAACGAAAAGACATTTAAAAACGGCAGCGATATCGAACGTGTACCGATGCGTCTTTTGGTTTCTGCATCAAACGAGCTGCCAGATGAAGACAGCGGCTTAGACGCACTTTACGACCGTATGTTGGTGCGCGTGTTTGTAAACCGCATTCAGGATAAACAAAACTTCAAATCCATGCTGACGGTGGGTACGTCTCAAGAAGCGCAAGTTCCAGAGGGCTTGGCGATCACAGACGAAGAATACCACCGCTGGCAACAACAGCTCGACAAACTCACTCTGACCGACAACGCATTCGAAAAACTATTCCAACTAAAAACGATGTTGGAAACCAAAGTCGAGTCTGAGTTTGGCGACGCATCATTAACAGACATGTACGTGTCTGACCGCCGTTGGAAGAAAGCGGTCAAACTGCTTAAAGCAAGTGCGTTCTTCAATGGGCGTGACGAGATCAACCCACTTGATCTTCTGCTACTTCAAGATTGTTTATGGAACAGCCCTGAGTCACGCGATGTCGTTCGCGGTGTGATTCAAGAGTTTGCACTTAAACATGCCTTCGACCAGCAAGAAGCAGAGCAAGAGATCGAATACTGTCGTGAATCTTTGGTTGATGTTCAGCATGAGCTTGAAGACAAATATCGCATGACGCTAAACGCAGAAGCCGCAACGGGTCTGCTTCGCAAAGAAACCATGAGCTTCGATACATCCAAAGCGAAAACTTACAAAGTAGGCGCGGCGGTGAATCTGGTTAAACTGGTTATTCTGCAGAGCAACATGTCGGTTTCTGAATCAGAGAAGGGCGACAGTCGCTGGGTATACGTGCCAAAAGACGAGCTTGACCGAGTGATCAAAGAAGGTCATGGCGATGTGTATGGCTACGTGAACCAAAACACCAATATGTGTCGTCTGCGTTTTGATGTCGATGCTGCCAACAACCTAGTGATCCGTGACATTGCTAACCGAGGCGTGTTGGTGAGCCTGGTCACCCAACAAGGTTTAGATGTTGAGCTTTACCAAAAATGGTTGGCAGAAAGCGAAAAAGCAGTCAGCCAATTGAGTGAAGCTGAACATCATATGCGTAAGGTTAAAGCCAACTTCCATGGCGCATTGCCGCACAGTTTCGTGGATCCAGAGTTACCACGTCTAATGGAGTCGAGTCTGCAACAAGTGAGCCAGAGACTTGAGTCTATCCAAGGTGAAAGCGAGAAGATCATTCAACGCTTCAAAAACTTACATCAGTTTTTCTCTTAAGGAGACGACATGTTAGGTGCAGACGGACTCAACTTAGCGCTCATGGTGGCGGATTCAGGCATCATTGATAGTGCGGTTAACGATTTAATGGCGCGTTCACAAGTCATGATGATGGCAGAAAACCGAGGCATGAAATCCTCCGTGAAAAACCATCTGCTTAAATGGCGTGGCAACGTGAAAAAGCGCATGACAAAAGTCTGTGAGACAGAACGTTTTCAACAGGAGCTCGCACTCTACCAAGAAGTCATTTATTGGGATGAGAACGAGTTCTTTGAACGCATTGATGATGTGATCAAGAAGCTTGAATGGCACTCAGCGTTTTACATGCAAGCGCGTCGCATGATGGAGAAGAACAAGGGGGTGAATAACCCAATGTTCCCTCATTACTTCTGTGACCAGTGGTATCAAAGCCTTGGAGAAGCGATCAAACAAGCGCAAGTTTCCGAGCTTGAAGAGAACAAAGAAAAAGTCCTCAACGATCTTTATCAACGTATGGAAACCATGCGTAACATGGATAAAGTGACGGAGTCCGGTGACGAAGAAAGCGTCGGGCGATTATGGGATATGGCGTCAGCTAAGTTGAGTAAAACCGACTTAACCGTGATGAAGCGCCACGCAGAGTTCCTTAAAAAGCACAAAGGCTTACAAGAAATTGCAGAACAGCTTGGTCGCATGGCGGGACAAGTGAATGATCCTGACCTCAACCGCGCACCAGCAGAAGAGCTGCAAATGGTTGAGGAAAAGAGTGACGAAGCGACAGACGATATCGTCGGTATTCATGAAAGTGACGATCTCAACAAACTGCTACCTAACGAAACCATGTTTTTGGCGTACCCAGAGCTGGAAGTCGTGTTCTACAAGCATTTGGTTGATAAACGTTTGATGAACTACCGCACGCAAGGTAAGTCTCGCACACTACGCAAAGTGAAAGCGCACAAACCCGATCATAAAGCGGTCGACGTTGAAAAAGGGCCTTTTATCGTTTGTGTTGATGCGTCAGGCTCGATGAGTGGCTTCCCAGAGCAATGTGCCAAAGCCATGGCTTATGCACTGATGCAAATCGCTCTGGCTGAACAACGTGACTGTTATGTGATTATCTTCTCCACTGAGCACATTACTTACGAGTTAACGCGTCAGGATGGCTTACGTGAAGCTGCCGACTTTTTAACTTACAGCTTCCATGGTGGTACAGATTTGGAGCCAACGTTGATTAAATCCATCGATTTGATGAACAGCGACAAATACAAGAACGCCGACATGGTTGTTATTTCAGACTTCATTGCGCCAAAACAGCAAGATGAATTGCTTGCAAAAGTCGATGCGCTAAAAGCGAAGAAGAACCGCTTCCATGCCATTAGCTTGTCGAAGTACGGCAACCCAGCGTTAATGTCGATGTTTGACCACACTTGGTCTTACCATCCAAACGTAGTAGGACGCTTGTTTAAACGCGTTGCCAACGGTTAATCGCGTGAATAGAGATACAAAAGCGGCACCGATTGCCGCTTTTCTTTTGTCTATCTGTTTTGATTTGTCTTAACCAAAGTGAGTAAATCTGGACGGTGTAGGTCGAATTAACATCGGATTGGTTTAAAACAAAGCAAACAAACAGAAATTTTGGATTTTTGTTTGACTATATTTCCTGAATCCGTAAAGTAGCAACCAACGCAACGGGGCAGAGCCTTTAAGCGTAAACAATTTGGCGCCTTGGCAGAGTGGCTATGCAGCGGATTGCAAATCCGTGGACCTCGGTTCGACTCCGGGAGGCGCCTCCATATTTTTGGGTATGGCAATGGCGATATCCAGATGCGAAAGCATCACCAATAGACCAGCGAAAGCTGGTTTTTTTGTATCTGATGCTTGGCAAGCTGAACAAGCACTCGCTGGGTGTTTGCATACAGATAAATGCGCTTCTCAAGTGTGACTTCTCAGCCAGCATTTAGCTTTAAAGCCCTTTACAATATGTTCTTCAACAAGGAAGCAGTGAAGACACATGAGAAATACCGACGACTACATTATTTTCTATCATTTGGTTGAGCAAGGTTCATTCAGCGCCGCTGCAAGACAAATGGAACTCACGAAGTCAGTCGTCAGTAAGCGCATTGCCAAATTAGAGCAGGAGATAGGTGTTCAACTGCTTTATCGAACCACACGCACGCTTAAACTGACAGAAGCAGGGCACTCCTTCTTCGAACATGCTCGCAGCGTTTACCAAGCCGTCGCAACTGCAGAAGAATCCATTGTTGGTTTAGGTAAGAGCCTATCCGGCAATATCAAGATTACCGTTCCGACCATCTCTGGTGAACTTATCCTTCCTACCGTTATTTCTGAATTCAACCAAGCTTATCCAGATATCAACATTGATATGGAGCTGGACAATCGATTCGCCGACATCGTCAACGAAGGTTTTGACCTTGCCATTCGTACTGGGGTTTTGCCTGACTCAAGCTTGATTGCGCGTAAGCTGGTTGATGCAAACTGGATTGTGTGTGCATCGCCTAAGTACGTCGCCAAACATGGCAAACCAAAAACGCCGGACGATCTCACTAAGCACAACTGCTTGGTTTACGCCTATCAAGAGACAGGGGCTCGTGAGTGGGCTTTCAAGCGTGATGATGAGGTGTATCAGGTTAAGGTGGATGGGAATCTATGTACCAATAACTCATCTGCGTTACGTAACGTCGCTTTGCTGGGGCAAGGTATCATTTATGTGCCTCGGGTACTGGTTTATGAAGACTTGCAGCAAGGGAAGCTGATTCAGTTGTTTAAAGACGAAACGGCTAAGTGCTTGGGTATTTATGCCGTGTACCCATACACCCGCCAGCAACCAGAAAAGATTAAGATCTTTATCGAGCATCTGTATCAGTGCTTTCAACGTCGTAGCCATCAATTCTAGTGGCTCAACTTTTCTCAAAGGAATGATTCTTCTTTGATGGAAGGAATTCGCTCTAAATTTTAAACTCTCCAATCTATCGATTTTCTTCATTAACCGGCAATGTCACAGCCATATAACGCTGCTATAACGTCATGGTGTTCACATGTTGTGGTTTTGTTTTGACTGAATACTTAGTCGAGGTCGGGTATATAAGGCCTTATTGACCCTTTTGACTTTCTTTTTCTTCGATATCGTGCACATTTGTTAACAATGTACTTTGCTATTGTTTCTTTTTGGAAACGATAAGTTTCTTTGTTGATTTTATAGTTCTGAGAAGTTTAAGTGATTGAATATATGGGTAATTAATGTAGTTAACTTTATCTGGGCGTTGTTATCGGACTTTGGTGGCATGGACGTTCAGATTCGGACTACTTATATTGGCTGGGCATAATAACTAGAGATACGGATATGAAACAGAAGCAGCTCATCGACGCGTTTGTCACCATTGTCGGGGAAGAAAATGTCCTTACCGATCAAATCAAAACCAAGTATTACCGTAGCGGTTTTCGCTCAGGAAGCGGCACGGCATTGGCGGTGGTTTTTCCTAACACTCTGTTAGAGCAGTGGAAGGTCATTCAACAGTGTGTCGACAATAATTGCATCATTATCATGCAGGCGGCTAAGACGGGCCTGACCGAGGGCTCAGCGCCAAGTGGTAGTGATTATGACCGCGATGTGGTGGTGATCAATATCACCAAGATGAAGCAAATCTATCTGTTAGACGGCGGTAAGCAAGCGGTTTGTCTTCCGGGAGCAAGTCTGCATTCGCTGGAAAAAGAGCTGCGAGCGGTTAATCGTGCGCCGCACTCAGTGATTGGATCTTCCTCTCTTGGCGCAACCGTCGTGGGCGGTATTGCAAACAACTCTGGTGGCGCTTTGGTTAAACGTGGCCCTGCTTATACAGAGTTAGCCATATTCGCTCAGGTGGACAAAGACGGTAAGCTCAATCTTGTTAACCACCTTGGTATTGAAGGATTAGGCTCGACGCCTGAAGAGATCTTACAGAACATTCAGGATGGTAACTTCGACCCAGACAAAGTGATTCATGATGAACGTATGGCGTCGGATAAAGAATACGACGAACGTGTTCGTGATGTGACTTCTGATATCCCATCGCGCTTTAATGCCGACGAACGCCGCCTGTACGAGGCGAGCGGTTGTGCAGGTAAGCTTGGCGTGTTCGCTGTTCGAGTCGATAGCTATCCAATCCCTGAGAAAGAGCAAGTGTTCTACCTAGGTACTAATGATCCAGATAAATTGACCAAGCTGAGAAAAGACTTCCTTACTCAATTCGAAAACTTACCAGAAATGGGTGAGTACCTTCACCGTGATATTTTCAACATGGCAGAAAAGTACGGTAAAGACGTTTTCCTTTCTATCGATTTATTAGGCACAGACAATCTGCCTAAGATGTTCTCGCTTAAAGCTAAGGTTGAAAACTTTTTAGAGCGTGTTCCGTTGGTCAGCAAATACCTGCCAGATACTATTCTCTACTATGCGAGCAAGTTATTCCCGCAGCATCTTCCTAAGCGCATGTTGGAATACCGTGATAAGTACGAGCACCATCTTGTACTTAAAATGAGTGACGGCGGCATTGCCGAAGCGCAGAAATACCTAAAAGAGGTGTGGGCGGCTGAGCACGATAGTGACTTCTTTGAATGTACACCAGAAGAGGGCAAGAAAGCGTATCTACACCGTTTTGCAGCAGCAGGTGCAGCAATTCGTTACGAAACCATTCACCGCAAGGAAGTAGAAGACATTGTGGCTCTTGATATTGCGTTACGACGTAACGATGAAGAGTGGTTAGAAACATTACCTGAGGAAGTAACTAAGAACCTTGTTAAGTCTCTCTATTATGGACACTTTATGTGCTATGTTTTCCACCAAGACTATGTTTTCAAAAAGGGCACCGACACCAAGCTGATGAAGAAGCTAATGTTGGAACACCTGAACAGTCGCGGCGCTAAATACCCAGCAGAACACAACGTAGGGCATCTGTACGAAGCGGAAAACTCGCTGCAAAAGTTCTACCATCAACTTGATCCAACCAACACCTTTAACCCAGGCATAGGTAAAATGGATCGCTACAAGCGCAACTGTAACTGCTGTGCTTAGAAGGTAAGAGTTTTGATTCTAAGAGCCGCTGACATACGCGGCTCTTTTTATTTGTTCCTTTACAATCCACCAGAGATGACTGTTTAGAGGTAGATCACATGGAATCCAGCCTTTCGAATTAATAATTCAGTATTGTGTGGCTTTCTATCATTATGATTTAAAAATGCATTTTAAAAACTATCAGTTTGAGTTATGAATTGTTTGGTTTTTAATCGTTCTGTTTGGTAATATTTCCTTCGCTAAATATTTAAAGGAAGTAATAATTATGAAATTGAATTAATAATTATAAGGATTTTATATCCGCATCGTTGCATTGGTTACTTACAGCGTCCTCCAAAATTAAAGTTAAGGTTAAATATAACTCAACATAACCTTGGGTCACTTACGCTTTAAATTTAATAACTATTACGTTCTATTTCTTTATATGTGCTTAGATACGCCATGTGAAGTTATAGTAATGTGCGTCACCCTTAGCTGATTTACATTCTGTAAAAATAGGTGAGGCTTTTATTGCCCATTGATTTTAGCAATGTCGTGCTTGGTCGGAAGACCCTCTGTAGTAAAGATGCAAGCAAATCAGTAACCCGTTTTGACTTGAATCATAAGTCACAAGACGTTGTTGTTTTCTATCCATAATAAGATATAAATCTAAAATATAATTATGTTTAATTTTAATAATTACTTACCAGTTAATGGTGTCAATTTAAATAATAGAATCGTTCTAAAACTTGCTGTTATATCCCTCGTTATATTTTCGTCAAACACCTTGGCTGCATATATAAATGATGTAACGAACCAAAGTACTCATCAACATCACCACCACATACATTCTGATGTACATGAATCAAAAGAGAAATTGTTTGCTGATAAGAAAAATCTAAAACGAAAAATACAGCAGAAGAACTCAGACCTATTGGTCGCAATTGATAATTACAAGAATAATGATGGCGAAGCTAAATTACGTTATTTTTCAGAAGCATTAATGTTGCTCAAGTCGAGACAGGAAACCATTGCACAATTGGCTGACATCGACTCAGACCTTGCAACAAAAGTCGCTTTTAACAACAAGCAGCGCAAGCTTATTCCATCAGAACTTCAAGGCTTTGTTGAGCAAGAGCAGCAGTTAGAAGGCGCTTTGGAAGTGTTTTATGAAGATGACGAAAAAACGCACTCCAGTCGCCTTCGTTATATCTTGAATTCTGGTAACGCACGTACCGAAATCAAATTTCCCCTTCATGCGTACGCGAAGCGCTTAAAGGATGGCGTCAAAGTACGCGCTAACGGCCTCAGCATCAAGCAAACGGGTAAGAAATTAGATGTATTAGCATTGAACGAGGAGCCATCTAATTTATTGGTTTTGGCCGATGGTAGTAACACGATTTCTACAGCCGGAACTGATTCGACACAAGTGACCGCGAATTCATTTGGTGAACAGCGTACTTTGGTGATGCTATTGAACTTTCTGGATAACACGCAGACACCGTGGTCAGTCGAAGAAACGCGAGAGCTTGTGTTCGGCCAAGTTAATGACTTTTATAAAGAAAACTCTGATAACCAAGTATGGTTAACGGGCGATGTCGCTGGTTACTATACCTTGCCAATGAATGCTACGTGCGACACTTGGAAAATTCACACTACCGCTGAAGATGTTGCCCGAGACAATGGCATTAACTTTGGTAATTATGCTCGGATTGTTTATGTGTTTCCTGAAAACTCTACATGCGGTTGGACAGGCAAAGGAACCGTTGGTGGCAATCCATCAAAAGCTTATGTGAATGGCTCTTTAACTCTGCGCACTGTAGGGCATGAACTTGGACACAACTTTGGTTTACATCACGCCAAAGATCTCGATTGTGGTTCTGACATTATTGGTGATCGATGTGCATCGGCAGAATATGGTGATGCGCTTGATATCATGGGTATGTCAGGCATTACTGGTCATTTTAATGCCTTTAGCAAGGAGTTCTTAGGCTGGATTAGTACAGACTCAGGAAACGTTGTTTCTGTTGAGGCTGATGGCAGCTATTTACTTGAACCTGTTGAAACACCGCGTAGTGGTGGTGCCAAAGGATTGAAAATTAGACGTGGCACAGATGAAGTAACGGGTAAACCATTGTGGTATTACCTTGAGTATCGCCAAGCAATTGGGTTTGATAGCTTTGTTGAAGGCAAATCGGGCATTACGGATGGGGTAATTTTCCACTTAGCGACAGAAGATGACCCACAAAGTAACTTGATGTTAGATATGATTCCAAATAGTGGTCTGAGAGATCTTGAAGAATCCGCTCTGCTTGTCGGCCAAACATATACTAATGTTCAAGCAGGTATTACCATTACGACAGAATGGGCAAATGCCAATGCAGCCAGCGTACATGTGACCTTTGATAATGAACAGTGTGTGCAAGCAAGCCCTTCAATTGCTCTTGCTTCCAGTCAAGCGGTGAGCGGCGTTGCTGGTTCTTCAGCCTCTTATAAGTTGAACGTGACGAACAACGATACGAATGCTTGCTCGTCAACGTCATTTAATGTGAGCACAAATGTGCCATCTGGTTGGTCATCGACGCATGAGTCTTTGACACTGGCTTCTGGTGAGACTAAATCGGTAGAAATTAGTGTAACGTCGAGTGATTCAGCACAAGAAGGCAGTTACGACATTCTGCTGAAGGCGGAAAACAGCACTGATTTAGCATTGGCCACCAGTATTCCTGCTGTTTATCAAATTGAACCAAGCGTTCAGACATGTGAGATGGCTAATCCAACGTTAACGCTCGTTGCAAACTCAGCGGCGGAGTTCGAACCGGGAGCAATAGCTAACTACACCGCAACGATTACCAATAATGATAACCAAGCGTGTGAGTCAGCGAATTTTCAAATCAGAGCGAATGTGCCTGAAGGGTGGGTTACGACTAGTAGCGTTGCTTCACTTGCTTCGGGTGAAACGACATCTATTAATTTGAGTGTTACTTCTGACGTTTCGGCCGAAGCAGGAAGTTACAGCATTGACGCGATAGCAACCAACACGCTAGACGCAAGTTATAATGCGCGAGCGAGCAGTGTGTACAAAGTGGCTGAAGTGACGCCTACTTGTGAGCTAAGCCCTCCGTTGTTGACGTTTTCTTCTTTGATTCAAGAGGGGAATGCCGGTGACACCTTGGTGTATTCCGCGACGTTGACGAGCCAGAATGGTCCTGAATGCGACTCTGTGTCGTACACAATCTCTGCGGATGTACCAAGTGGGTGGAGTAGCTCGACTCGCCAGCTATCGCTTGAGTCCGGACAGAAGGTGAATGTTGAGGTGATGGTTACTTCTGCAGAGAATGCAACCGAGGGTGAGTATTCGATTCAAGTTCATGCGTTATCAACGGAGAGCGGTGAAGGCGTGGCTAATGGCGTTGTCGAATATCGCATCCTAGCGATCGCAAACTTATCTCCCGTCGCTAATGATGATTCAGTCGCGTTGACGGCAAAAGAGGTGACCGAGATTGATGCGCTTGCAAATGACAGTGATCCTGATGGAGATAAACTGCAAGTCGTTGGCTTTACTCAAGGCTCTAAGGGATCAGTCAGTTTAAACAGTTCTGGGCGCTTAGTGTATTCACCGGCGAAGAATTTTAAAGGGAGCGATAGCTTTAGCTACACCATATCTGATGGTCAAAATACAGCGACCGCACTGGTTTCCATCCAGTTAAGCAGCACAAGTGGGGGCGGTGGTAATAAAGGAAAAGGAAACAGTAAATAGAGTTTGTTGAGCTGCGCGATAGAGGAGGCAATAGCGAAAGTTATTGCCTCTTTTGGTTTATATTAGCGCTAAGTGAAACGGCTATTTAGGCACTTTAAGAAGATCGTCAAACAGCGCGGAGAATACGTGATAATCTTGCGCACCAACAACCAGTTGCGCGCCTACTAATTGGCCATCTTCAATACGTCCGACAACAAAACTTGGCGTCCCCCGAATACCAAGAGTGGATGCAAGGGCAATGTCGTTTTCTACATTTTTTGCCATTTGAGGATCTTCAAGACACGCAGAGAACTTGTCGATATCCAGTTTTAAGTCACTTGCAGTTTTTTGGTACAAAGCGGTATTTAAGTTACGCATATTTGAAAACAAAGCGTGTCGCATTGGCCAATACTCGCCTTGCTTAAAGCTACAATTGGCAGCAATTGCGGCACCTTTAGCTTGTGGATGGAATCCAAGTGGAAAGTCTCTTGTTAAGTACTTAACCTTTCCTGAGTCGACATAGTTTTCTTTGATCTTTGCGAATGTATTGTCGGTGAAGCGTTTGCAGTAAGGGCATTGGTAGTCAGAAAACTCGATGATCGCGATTGTCGCGTTGTCAGCGCCCATAGACGGAATGGTTCCATTGCCATCAAAGTCTTTTTGATCGGGCAAAGTCCTGAATTTTGGTTTGGCCGCTTTGGCTGCATTTTCTTTAGCTAACTCAATGTCTGAGTTAATGCTTTCAACCTGCGCTTTTAAGTCTTTTACTTCTTGTCTTAATGCGGCTAATTCGGATTCAACTTTCTCATCATTGGCTGGTTGACAACCAATGACCAGCGCAACCGACAGCAGCATAACGTAAATGCTTTTTCCATACTTCAACATAGTGATATCCCCTTGTATGGATTGAGAAAAGGGGCAATGACGCTGCCCCTTTAATGTTAAGAACGTGAAGTTCTCTGTGTTGGTTACTCGACAGTGTTGACTTCGATAGATACGAAGTTGGTTAACGCATCACCATCATCGTCTTCAACCGTTGCTACAATACCGTCTAGTACACCTTGCGCTTGGAAGGTAATAGGATCGGTATTTTCCAGGCCAGGTCGAAGTTCTACGGTAAACGCACAGGTGTAAACGTTGTTGCCTGAACCGCTGTAACCGAGCTCTTGTCCGATGTTACAAGGTGGATATGTCATACCACTGTGGGTGCCGCCTTGAGTATTAAAGATGGTAAAGTTGGCATTGCCATTACCATCGATAATATCAACGCCACGCAGAGTCAAACCAGTTAACTTGACATTGTCTACTTCAGACGCGTTGGTAAGTTGAATAATAACCAAACCACTCAGTGCGAATGCAATATCCGTATCTGGAGCAAGTGGATCAAACGTTACTGTTGCATCATCCATCGCGCTTACACCTAGGCCGTCCTCGTCAGTACCATTAATAGTGGCAACGTTAACGTGGCTATCACCGGCATTACCTTGGACTTGTAATGTGATGGTACAGCTTGCTGTTTCGCCTGGGTCTAACTCAAACCCGTTTAACCCGGTTGGCGTGATAGCGCCGCCATTTTTCATGTCTACCATACAGTCGTCAGTGAGTGTTCCGAAACGGTCGTCATTCAGGCTAGAGAAGACCACAGTGTCGGATGTTGAGACGTCATCTATTGTGTCTTTGACCGTGAAGTAGAAGGTGTAATCAACATCTCTGAACAGGGTTGGATTATCGCCCGTCTCAAACACTGATGTTGGATTGGCTGTTTTTTCTAGCGTAATCATAGAAGGAACATCCAGAACCATGATGGTGTGAGAATCCATAGCATTGGCTGTGTCATTCTCGTTGTCTCTCGCGGTTGCTGTGACGGTATTTGTGAAACTATCACCAGCATCGCCAGCGACATAGACACTTAGCGTACAGCTGTATGTTGCACCAAATGCTATCGTTACTGGGTTATCAAGACAGTCACTCTCAGCCCCAATAGCGCTCAAATCTCCATAGATGGTATCGACTAAGCTCACGAGTTCGATAGGAGAATCAAATGTGCCAGAGTCGTTAGTCACTTCGAACGTAAATGTGACATTTTCTCCTGGTTCCAGTACTTCATTTTTATCCGCTGACTTAACAACGCTAATCGCTGGTGGGATATTGGTAATCTGGACTTGTCGTTCGACACTACAACGATCGCCAAGTGCCGCGTTGCCAACCCCAACGGGACAAGTATCGCCGTTCACAACAGGATCGCCGTTCTTGTCTTGTAACGTTACTTTGACAACGTCTTTATAGAGTTCAGGGTTTGGTATATCCGGAAGGTCACTATCTACGACAAAGACTTTGAACTCACAACTGTAGGTTGCGCTCGGAGCCACTTCATACAGAGGTGTACCGACTGGACAGTTAGTCGATGTCAGATAAACACCGTCAGCCATAGCAGGGCCTGAGGTCGCTCCCCAAAGATCGAAGCTAACGTCATAAGTGCCATCGCCGTTGATGTCGATTTCATCGGTTAATGCGCTAATGAATAACGATGTTTGAGCGTTAGGGTTAGTGAAACTTAGATTAAAGGTAAACTCGCCGCCTGCTTCTGGGTGAGAGCTAGGGGCACCTTCAGATTTTACGATATCTGGTGGTGATGGTTTGATGAACACATCAATATTAAAGGTGTCACAGTTACATTTAGATTTGGTATTTGGGATCTGACCAGCATATGGGTCTTCTTCCGTTGTACAGTTATCACGCTCCTGGTTATCCCAAGCGGCACAGTAGGTGAAGTCAGCTCGGTTATCGCCATCGTCATCAGTACAAAGCATGGTAATGGTTTCGTTTAAAAGCGTGTACTCGTCTGGCCCTAATGCTTTGGTAATGTCACCACAAGCATCGCCATCTAACTGAGCATCTGCTGGTTCACTGCTGCCATCGGGGACAGGCAAAATCATACTACAGTTTCTAAAGTTACCCTGAACGACCTGAGGGCTGGCCTCAGTTAAAGGAAGATAAAAAGTGGTGTCGTATCGTTCGTTAGCGTTGGTTCGTACAGTTACATCGGCTTGGAATGAAAAAGTTTCCCCGAGGTTACATTCTGCGTTTGGGTCGGTTGGAATCACTCGAGTGATTTCAACGTCATTAGCTGTACAGTTTAAAGCATCTTGAGGTAGCGAGTTACCTGGCTCTAACAAATATGCATCCGCCATACAGAGTTTTTCCGTTGGCGAGAGATTATATGCCTCTGCTTGAGCTGGCGAATGACTCGTTACGCCATACAATGCCGCCGAGCTAACAAAGATAACACTCATCACTTTGCTTAATCGGCTGTGTATTAATCGTTCCATCATTGACCTTCTTTTTATTCGAAAGTTTGAACAAGAGGGCTACATGAACGCTGAACACACCATAGTGTCTAAGGCATAACTGACACTTCATCAGCGACTTAAGTAAAGAACCCTCATTCCTTGACCAAAAAAGTCTTCGAGGTGACGCTAGCAATATTCACCTAAGAGACTATCCATTGGTTGCCCACTTAAGAGCAAGAAATGAACCAAACCTTAAGTTATTGAATTTGTTTATTAACTAATGAGCTTGTAGCCAAAATAACTGTTAAGAGGTGTACACAGTGTTCACTTCATTGAGACAGTTATTTAAGAGATGAATAAAAGTTGATGTTTATCTGATAGATAGCGAATTTGGGGCAGTTGTTCTATGAGTGAACACTGGTTAACAGGTTCGTTGACTTAGCTCGATGATGGAACAAGTTAAGTATTCATGGACAATTATTGGACTGAACGATGGTGATTTATCCGAAAAGAGCACTTAGTGTTCACTTGATTGATAAATATAAGAATTTTTGTTGACCTAAAATCTTAATCCGTTAAAGTACGCCTCGTTCTCACGGCGAAGGTCGTTAGAACAGATGGTGTTACCATCGCATTGATTGCGTTGCCCTGGTGGTGGAATTGGTAGACACAAGGGATTTAAAATCCCTCGACGTTCGCGTTGTGCCGGTTCAAGTCCGGCCCGGGGCACCATCCGAAAATTGAGTGGGTGAATTTAATATCCCGCCGTCGAGTTGACCGGCCGAGTGTCGGAGCATCAATTCCGGCTCGGGGCACCATCTCAAATTATGCGACACTAGCTCAGTTGGTAGAGCGCAACCTTGCCAAGGTTGAGGTCACGAGTTCGAACCTC